>NZ_DCEN01000086.1:0-36785 GCF_002316955.1 Proteiniphilum sp. UBA1028 | reverse complement strand
ATTATTACCAATAGTTATTATCGGACTTCTTATTACAAGTTGTGATTTGGATAGATTCCCTTTGAATGGACCAACTACGGGTACCTTTCCCGCATCGGAAGATGAAGCAGTAATGGGGCTTTTGGCCGCATACAAAGGTCTCACTGAGCCAGATGCAGCAAGCACACACTATCTGCATGTTATGGATAATATTTCAGATATAGGATATGCAAGACCCGGGAATAATTATACATCTCCGATAACAAGTTCGTTAACTACGAACAATGCACTCGCTATAAAACCATGGAAAGTACATTACAGGAATATAGCAAGAGTTCACACTGTACTTGATAATCTTGAAAACATAAAAGATCACATTCAGGAAGATAACTATTTACAGATTGAAGCCGAACTTCGTTTTATACGTGCCTATTGTTATTCTAAACTGATAGAGTATTATGGTGATGTACCTTTGGTCCTTGAATCTCTGGGTCTAGACAATGCTACATTACCCAAAAACTCTAAACAAGATATCCAAAAATGGATTATTGATGAGATGACGGCAATAGCGGATAATTTACCTGTTTCACAAGCAGCAAGTGGTAATGTTAGAGCCAGTAGTATTGCAGCTTATATGCTTAAGGCACGTGTTGCTCTTTATAGTAAACAATATGAAACTTCTGCAGCTGCTGCATTAAAGGCTATAGAATTATCTAATGGGGTTCATGAATTAACTCCTTACAACAATTCAATCAATTTCACTAATAAATCACATGAAGTGGGCGAGCCTGATCCTACAAACATATTTGGTTATGAGGGTTATAAAACAAGTAAAGAGTGGATTTGGATTACTGAATATAATCAGGCAATTGCAGGTAATACCCATAATCAGGGGTATTATATGGCATCCCGTCTTGGGAAAGGTGCAGCTTATTGGGGCCCAACTCAAAATCTTATCGATTCGTACCAGTGTATAGATGGCTTACCCATCACTGAGTCTCCATTGTATGATGAAAACGATCCTTTCGTGAATAGAGATCCGCGTCTTGATATGTATAGTGCCCGACCTGGTTCACGACTGATGGGATTTCAATTTGAAATAAATAAAAGTTTTACTCGGGTTTATAACTATTGGCCGATAATAAATGGTACAAGCGCAACTCCATCGCTTGTCGCCAACACTGATGCAACAAATGCATATCGGTCGTTTAGTGGATATTACTGGAGGAAACATGCCGACATTAAAGATTATGAGACTAATTCCTCCAGAGGAGTTTCGGATATGAATGTGGGCATACTTCGCTATGCTGAATTACTCCTTATCTATGCCGAAGCAAAAATTGAATCAAATAAAATCGATCAAACTGTGTACGATGCTTTGAATCAGATTCGCCATCGGGCTGGAATGCCTGCATTGTCTAAAGGATTATCTCAAGGAGAATTACGGAAAGCGCTACGATATGAACGTAAAATAGAATTATCAGATGAAGGGTTGCGATGGTATGATCTGCGCAGATGGGATATTGCCCCTGATGTTATGAACGGTTATTTATATCTTAATCGTGCAGGAAATGCATGGCCGCTGAGTGTTATTGCTGGCTTTGATGAAAATCACAATCCAATCTATAACCACGATGAGGCTATAAAATATTTCAACACTCAGGAGGTTGTTTTTAAAGAAAACAAAGATGAATACTGGCCTATACCTCAACAGGAGATTGATGCTAATCCAAAATTAACTCAGAATCCCGGCTATTGATAATCCTCAATCCCTATTCATTTGCTTGAAGAATAGTCTTATATAAAATGAAAAATATTTTTAATATGAGAAGAAAATTTCTACAGACAAGTATATTATTGGTGTTATGCATGATATTTAGTAGTATCGCAGCATTATCACAAAATGATACACTTTCTTTTCTGCATATAACTGATGCTCACTTGATGTTTAATTTAGAGAATTATGATCCCCAAATTGTTCATCACCGTGAGTATACCAGACTCTATAAAGAGGCGAACACAATGTTTGCAGAGTTTATGGAAACAATCCCAGATAATACAGGAAGTGACATGATTATAGCTTCAGGAGATGTGATTGATTTCTATGATGCAAAGACATCCGAAGGCAATACGCTGGCATATCAGATTGAACTCTTTACTCGATATTTGGACCGGTATCATTATCCTTTCTTTATGACATTGGGGAATCATGAAATCTTTTCTTACAGATGGGGAGAAGAAAGAGTAATTCCCGACCAACTGAAAGCAGGTGAAGCAAAAGCTGCCTGGATAAGGAATATGGATGTTTTTCGTGATGGAACCTATTATAGCAGGACCTTCGAGGTCGGCAGTGCAAATTACAGACTCATTTTTCTTGACAACAGTTATTATCAGTTCAATAAGGAAGAAAATGTGGTTAATCCCCATATTGATAAACCTCAACTCCACTGGCTGAAGTCCGAGCTGGCTGCATCGGAGGCGAATAATCAAAATGTTATCATCCTTATGCATATTCCTTTTTCAGATAAATCGGTGCAGCCAGAATCTGAGAACGAACTTTACAAAACAGTAACAGATAGTTCTGTCGTAAAGTTAATATTGTCTGGCCATCATCATAGGGATGTTGTGAAATGTTTTCCTACAAAAGGTGGAGGTGAGGTTATTCAGGTGGAAACCAGCGCATTGGTGAACTCTTCGAAGAATTGGAGGTTAGTACAACTGACGGAAAATCAACTCTCTGTTTCTTTCACGGGAAAAATAGAGAGTGAGATTGTGTTGCCATTAAAATGAGAATAACTAAAATATCGTACCTTGTCTGTTTTTTTGTGGCTTATGTTTCATCTTTTCAACGAAAGAATTTTTATAATTTATTCCATAACGATGTGGTGAAATCGTTGTGAGGATATTATCTTTGCAATCGAACTCAATTTTAACAGTTGAATGGAAAGCAAACAGCTCACTCCGGCATACAAGACGATCGTCGGTGTTCAATTTCTTTTTGTCGCATTTGGTGCCACAGTGCTGGTGCCGTTGCTTGTTGGACTCGATCCTTCCACAGCCTTGTTTACAGCGGGTGTTGGAACATTGGTATTTCATCTGGTAACGAAAGGAATGGTCCCGATATTTTTGGGTAGTAGCTTTGCCTTTATTGCTCCCATTGTAAAAGCAACAGAATTGTATGGCCTCCCCGGAACATTATCGGGATTGGCTGCCGTGGGGCTGGTCTATTTCCTGATGAGTGCACTCGTGAAATGGCAGGGAGTGAGACTGATCAAACGCCTTTTCCCACCGGTAGTGATTGGCCCGGTAATTATGCTTATCGGTCTGTCGCTTGCAGGAACCGGTGTGGATATGGCTGAGGAGGACTGGCTGTTGGCTGCTGTTTCACTTGTAACCGCGATTGTTGTGAGTATGCTTGCCAAAGGATTACTGAAGCTGATCCCGATATTTGCAGGGATCGTTGTTGGTTATCTTGTCGCCCTGCTTCTGGGTAAAGTTGAATTGTCCGGCATAGCCGAAGCATCCTGGTTTAGTCTGCCTCAATTTGTGAAACCTGAATTTTCGTGGGGAGCCGTATTGTTCATGATTCCGGTTGCCATTGCGCCTGTGATTGAACATGTGGGCGATGTGTACGCCGTCAGCCAGGTAGCCGGCAAGGATTTTGTACGGACCCCCGGACTGCACCGCACCATGCTGGGCGACGGCATTGCTTGTATTATTGCCGGTTTAATAGGGGGACCTCCTGTTACAACCTATTCGGAGGTTACAGGAGCTATGGTATTGACAAAGGTGACCGATCCGGTGGTGATCCGTATCGCCGCAATAACCGGGATTCTTTTCTCTCTGGTGGGTAAAGTAAGTGCATTTCTGAAGTCCATACCCGGGGCCGTGCTTGGAGGAATCATGCTTCTCCTTTTCGGTATGATAGCCGCCACTGGGGTAAACAACATGGTACAGAATAAAACAGATATGGGCAATACCCGCAACCTGATTATCGTTTCTCTTGTCCTGACAACAGGCATCGGGGGGGCAGTACTTCGCGTTGGAAGCATCAGCATGACGGGAATAGGCCTTTCGGCGCTGATTGGAGTAATTCTGAATCTGATATTGCCTCAAACCAAGAAGTAAAATCGGATTCCCTGATAGTATCACTGCAGGGCAGGCCCTTTTCTGCAAGACTGACTGTGTTGTTTTTTTAAATGAATGGGGTATTTCACTCAATTAACGACTGGCTTACTTATTTTGATAAGTGAAAATTACAGTATTCACTAATTGGTTGACAATCTACGCGTATGGAGTGGATGAGCGATGCGTAAAAATATATTAACGAAAAGTAAAAAACAGAAACTTATTTTGTATATTTGCAATATGTTAGTTTTGTTGATCGGAAATTCACCTGTCGGTGAATAACAAATGGCAGCGTGGTTTTGCAAATACACGATTTATTCGGGAGTAGTCTATTTTGCAGCATCTCAGTCAAGTAGTGAGTGGTTTGTTAACATTTTGATGGTTTTTGGTTGGAAAGAGGTTCATGTATGCCGGGAGATAAGTGATAGAATAGTTTTTGATGTCAAACGTTCATCGGAATTTTATATTCTGCATTCAGTAATCATCTTGGATATTTGGTATATAAAAATCAAAAAATCAAATCATGAAAAAACCTCCGGAAATAAAAATTAATAAATTTCAACTGGCAGTATTGCTCGACAAAGTTAATAAAGAGTTTTACCACTTTGTGATTGCAAACAGTGTTTACTGCTCAAACTGCAATGCTATTGCAGTGGAAGGAATAGAGGTAGATGAGGTATTCCTGACCGATTTGAATGATATTAAGGTGCGCGGCAGATGCAGGGTTTGCAACGGAGAGGTTGCACGGCTTTTTGAATTTGGAAAAGATAGGGAGTTTTATGATAAAGCAAATAAGTTAAGGGATTTATCTTCTCTTACGTAGTATGCTAATCTATCCGGCTAAGTTGTTGCCATTGACTGCGGCAGTGAAAATACGGGATCGGCGAGTTATTAAATTCAATAAAAACGTTGGGCTGGATTGTTTTGTGGCCCAACGTTTTTGTATCATCAACAGGAAACTTTTTGGTTTACTTTGCTTTTCCCTGATTGGCAACAGCTTCCATTAGTTTTCTGATCTCTTCGGGATCGCCGAGAAAGTAATCTTTCTGCAAGTTCATTTCGTCGTCGAATTCAAATACATAGGGAACCGCCGTCGGCAGGTTGAGACTCACAATCTCCTCGTCGGAGATGTTCTTCAAATGCTTGATAATACCTCGAAGGCTGTTGCCATGTGCAGCCACAATTGTTTCGTTGTATTTGGTCTTCATTTCCGGAACAATAACGTCGTTCCAATATGGCAGAATGCGCTCTACGGTATCTTTCAATGCTTCGGTGAGCGGCAGGTCGTTTTCACTCACTCCCTTGTAACGTGGATCCTGAAAGGGAGAGCGTTCGTCCTCTTTTTCGAGTGGCAACGGCGGTACATCGTAGCTACGTCGCCAGATGAGCACTTGTTCGTCGCCATACTTGGCAGCTGTTTCAGCCTTATTCAGTCCCTGCAGCATGCCGTAATGCTTTTCGTTCAGCCGCCAGGTTTTTTCCACCGGGATCCAGTCAAGATCCATCTCGTCAAGCACTACATTCAATGTTTTTACCGCTCTCTTCAGATAGGAAGTATACGCTTTTTCAAACTGGAAACCCTCTTTTTTCAGGTATTTGCCTGCTTTGTGGGCTTCCTCAATCCCTTTCTCGGTGAGGTCTACATCTGTCCAGCCTGTAAAACGGTTCTCCTTGTTCCAGGCACTCTCGCCGTGGCGAATTAAGACTACTTTTTTCATACACTGTTTTTAATATGATGGTAAATTGTGAATATCCTAATTAATTACATATCGGTTTGTACAAAACTACATAAAATCGCTTAAAGTAGAACTATCGGCTGACATTTTTCTTGCTGTCTCCCGGGTCTCCATCCGCTTGAGATGGCGCAACTGGATCGAAAGCAGGTAGAGTGATAGCAAAGCTGCCAGGGTGTCGGAAACGGGCATTGCGATCCACAATCCGTCCAGTCCCCAGTGACGGGGAAAAAGGATAATGCCCGGGATAAGAAATATCAGCTGACGGCTCAGGCTCTGTATGATGGATTTGGCAGCGAAGCCGATGCTCTGGAAGAAACTGGAGGATACAATCTGAAAGCCTACCAGGGGCAGTGCTGCTATAGCAATGCGGATACCTCTTCCGGTGATACTCAGTAGCTCGCTGTCGGAGGTGAATGCAGCGGCAAAGACTCCCGGAAAAAATACGCCAATCAGAAAGCCGGCAACAGTGATCAGCAAGGCTATCTTCAACGAATATAAAAGTGTCTCGCGTACTCTTTTGTAGTTGGCTGCTCCGTAGTTATAGCCTATGATTGGTTGCGTGCCCTGGTTGAGCCCCATGATCACCATCAGGAAGATCATCAGCACGGTGTTGATGATACCGTAGGCTCCTACCGCCAGGTCTCCTCCGTAATGCAAGAGGGAGGTATTCATTAGCACTGCCACACCGGAAGCTGCTACCTGCATGCTGAAAGGCGACATCCCGATGGAAACGATGGAGGCAATGATCTTCTTGTTGAGGCGGATATTTTTCCAACGCAGACGGATCAGGCTGCTCTCCTGCAAAAAATGATGCATTACAAACAGCATTCCGATAAACATGGAAATCACGGTAGCCCATGCTACACCCTTAATCCCCAGATCAAAGCCATACAAAAAAACCGGCGTGAGGATAATACTGAAAACGGCGCCGATGAGCATGGTGATCATCGCTTTCTTCGGATATCCCGAAGAACGCATCATCGCATTGAAATTATAACAAAGGCTCACAAATACATTTCCAAGCAGTACAATTTGCAGATAATCTCGTGCATAGGGGAGTGTGAGTTCGCTGGCTCCGAATGCCCGTAAAATGGGATCGAGGTATATCATGAAAAGGGTGATGAAGATGGCATTCAGAATTACTGTCAGAAGCAGTGAGTTGCCCAGTATCTTTTCCGATGTTTCCTTGTCTCTTTTTCCCAGACTGATGGAGATGCGGGCTGCCGCACCGGAGCCTACAAGCATGCCCAGCGAGGAGGTAAGATTCATTACGGGGAAGGTGATGGCCAACCCTGAAATTGCCAGTGCTCCGACACCCTGCCCGATAAAAATGCGCCCTATCACGTTGTACAAGGCGGTGACCACCGTCCCTACAATGCCCGGAAGCGCGTAATCCCAGACAAGTTTACTGATCTTTTTTGTCTGGAATTCAAGTTCTTTGTTTGTTTGCAAAATGGATGTAATGTAATAACCTTTTATCTTGTAGTCCTTTCCGGATACAATGGGTTTACTTGCTGTGAGTAAACCGTACCCGGAAATGACAAACTTTGCAAAGTTAGTGAAAATCCAGCATATCTGCCGATATTTTGCAATGACTTTTAAGACAGCATGTTTGCTGTTTTGGATAATTAATTTTATTTTTGGATTTTAAACCTGAAAATGATGGGTACCAAAGAAGAACTCTTGCATTATGTGTGGAAGTACAAACTCTTGCCCCCGTCGTCACTCAAAACGATAGAGGGGCAAAAGGTGGAGGTGATTGACCCTGGTATGCACAACAGCGATGCCGGCCCTGACTTCTTTAATGCGAAGGTGAAAATTGGGGATAAAGTATGGGCTGGTAATGTGGAGATTCATCGTTCTTCCGATGAATGGGTGAAGCATGGGCATCAAAATGATAAAGCATATAATTCCGTCATTTTACATCTTTCAGAGAGAGTGAATGCCCTGGTGACGAACCAAAGAGGGTTGCGAATACCACAGTGCCTGATCATCGTACCGGAGAATATTCGCAACAATGCAGATTACCTCCTGTTTAGCCGTAGTCAAATTCCCTGTAAGAAGTTCCTTTCTACCCTGCCTGTGCCTATGTTGTCTTCCTATCTCAGCGCACTCTCTGTGGAGCGACTGGAGCGGAAAATAAACGACATCTATGTTCATCTGGAGCGGTTCAGTCACTCCTGGGATGAAGTATTTTATGTGCTGTTGACGCGCAATTTCGGCTTTGGGCTAAATACTGTTGAATTTGAGAATCTTGCCTTGTCGCTTCCTTTCAGATACATACTGCGGCACAACGACAATCTTTTTCAGGTAGAGGCACTGATGTTTGGGCAGGCAGGAATGTTGGAAGATGATAGGCTGGATGACAACTACTACAATCGGTTACAAAAGGAATATTCTTTTCTGAAAGCTAAATACAAACTGAAAAACAGGCAGGGGTTTCTTTTGAAAAGTATGAGAGCTCGTCCCCGGTCATTTCCACAGATACGCATTGCACAGCTGGCAGCACTGTTACAACAGTCGGGCCGTCTCTTCTCTCTTATCCTGGAAAATGAAGAGCTTCATCAGCTTCGTGCACTTTTTCAAGCTGATCCTTCCGATTATTGGAAGACGCACTACAGTTTCGGGAAAACATCTCCGAAATCCGGGAAGCAGCTGGGCAAGGCTTCGCAGAATATCCTGCTCATCAACACGGTTGCGCCTCTGTTATTTGCTTACGGAAAGAAAACAGACACTACGACATATTGTGACAGGGCTATTCATCTGTTGGAGTCGATGAAGCCGGAAAGGAACAATGTTGTAGACGAATTTGCCGGAACAGGGATTGTTCCCAGGCATGCCCTTGACTCCCAGGCGCTAATCCAGCTGCGTAAAGAGTATTGCGATACCCGAAAATGTCTCTATTGCCGAATAGGACACAGGTTGCTCACAACAGTCCATGACGGCAAGTAAACTCGCTTTCGATTCATTGCTTGTCGAAAATAGCTCAAATGTTTCATTTTGGTCAATTTCTCGTAACGGCAAAATGTAAATAAATTTATCTTCTGCTCGTTACTTAACGAAATCGTTGTACTTTTGCACAGTGAAACAGGAACATGCATTCTGAAGAGCACATTCACTTAAAAGGCATTCAGAGATGTTCGTTCAAAATCGGTAACATGCAGAATAAAATTATATCACTGTTTTCTTTTCTCTTTCTGGCGGTATTGGGCATTGTTTTGTTTCAGTCCTGCGCAAACATGGCAGCTCCAACGGGAGGAGCCTACGATGTGGATCCTCCTAAAGTGAGACGCGCTACGCCTGACTTTCATTCGCTGAATACTACTCCTTCGAGGATTGAGATTGAGTTTGATGAAAATATCAAGATCAAATCGCCTGCAGAGAAGGTGATCATTACCCCACCTCAACAAACTATGCCGGTGATACGGTCGGTCGGGAAAAAGGCAGTAGTGGAGCTGAAAGACGAGCTGTTGCCCAATACGACCTATACCATCGACTTTACCGATGCCATTGCCGATAACAACGAAGAGAATCCCATAGAAAATTTTGTTTTTTCCTTCTCTACGGGTAGTCAGCTTGATACCCTCTCCATCTCCGGAAAAGTGCTTACTGCGCAAAATCTTGAACCAGTACCGGGAACCTACGTGGGAATTCATTCCAATTTCGATGATACGGTATTTACCCGTGTACCCTTCGAGCGCATATCGCGTACCGACTCAAGGGGTAATTTCACGGTACGGGGGATGGCCCCCGGGAAGTATAAGGTGTTTGCTCTGGGCGACCTGAACAGGGATTACAAATATGATAATCCGCAGGAAACCATCGCCTTTCTCGATTCCATTGTCGTCCCCACCACCATGCCTGCCGTACGGCAGGATACGGTGTTTGTGGACAGCCTTACCATCGATACAATCCGCACTATCCAATATACCCGTTTTTTGCCGGACGACCTGTTGTTGCGATCTTTTCAATCAGATTTCCAGCGACAATATCTGCAAAAACATGAACGAACCGAACCGCATAAGCTTACACTGCTTTTTGCCGCTCCCACGGAAATGCCCGTCTTCAGCCTGTTGCAGCCTGAGGTGACACGCGACGACTGGTATGTGATGGAGCGGAGTGCCAAAAACGATACGTTGATGCTCTGGATTACCGACTCTCTCATTTATCAGCAGGATTCCATCAGGATGAAAATCAATTATATCCGTACCGACTCTCTCAATCGGAATTATACCGAAACCGATACGCTCAGTTTCAATATCCGTAAATCGGCACGCGACAGGCGCGCGGAAAAAAAGAACGAAGGCAAGGAAGAAGGCGATAAGGAAAAAGAGATCCGATTTCTGGGAATCAACAGCAATGTGCAGTCCACTTTTGAATTATACAGCCCTCTGAGAATTGAGTTTGAGCAGCCTGTGGTGCGCTTCGATTCCTCTTATGTGCAGCTGATGATCGCAGTTGACTCTTTGTTTGAGCCTGTCCCGTTCCGTGTGGAACCCGACTCGCTGAATCCCCGGAAAGTGACCCTGAGACCTCGTTGGGAACCCGGAGGAAAATATACGTTGACGGTTGACTCGGCCGTTCTAATCAGTCATTATGGACTTTGGAACAATAAGTACGAGCAGTCGTTTACGGTGAAGCCCTTGGATCAGTACGGCAATCTCGAAATAAGCATCAGCGGTTTACCCGAAGGCAAGGCGGCTTTTGTGGAACTGTTGGACAAGTCGGATAAACCATTTCGAAAAAGCCACGTCAAAAGAAACGTGGCAAGATTTCAGGACCTTCCTCCGGGTGAGATCTACGCACGGCTGGTAGTTGACGAAAACGGAGATGGGTTATGGACGACCGGTAATTATGAAGAAAATCGACAACCTGAAGAGGTCTTTTATTATCCGGGTAAATGGTTGATCCGTGCTTATTCCGATCATATGGAAGAATGGCAATTAGATGCTGTTCCGGTGATACGCCAAAAGCCTCTGGAAATTACGAAGAACAAACCGGAAGAGAAAAAACGAAGAGATCTGAACAGGGAGAGAGAAAACCAGAAACAAAACCAGCAGAACTCACCCTTCGGTTTAGGAGGAAACCGCGGAGGAGGTGCTTCCGGTATGCAACAAATGGGAGGAATGCGATAGCTGCTGAAAATGGTTCACTAAAAAAAAATGAAAATGCAAAAAAAATATTTGATTCTATCAACCCTATTACTTTCTTTTTTGAGTTTACAGTGCGCAAATGCACAGTGTAAGCTTACAAATACTGCTTTCACGAGCGGAGAAAGTATCCAGTACGATCTCTATTTCAGCTATGGTATCCTCAATGCCCGGGCAGGTAGAGGGTCGCTTTCGGTTACGGAAGCCAGCTACCGGGGAGAGAATGCTTACAAGACCGTGATGATGCTCAACACGTCCGGGCTGGCGGGCAGCCTGTATACGGTACACGATACACTTACGTCGTACATCGATCATAACCTGCGTCCTTTGCTTTTTACAAAAGAAGCATTTGAAGGAAAAGACTACTCCGTGGAGCGGCAGGCATTTACCTACAAGGGTAATGAAATTAGTATCCGCGCGCTCCGCAACTGGAATGGGAAAGAACTTTTTGATGAGGTGGTTACGACAAGTCAGTGTACCTATGACTACCTCTCGGTGATCTCTTATGTTCGGAACCTGGATTATACAGGCATGAAGCCGGGTGACAGGCATTTTATACAGTTTATTTCAGGCAGAAGGCCTGTGGATATGTACGTGAATTATCTGGGAACGTCATTGATAAAAGCAAATAACGGTAAAACCTATGAAGTGATGAACATCTCCATGACCATTCACGACGATGCTTTCACCAACCCAAAAGAATCGCTCAGGGCATCGCTGACAAACGATAAGAATCGCATTCCCGTGATTATCAACACCAACCTTAAGATCGGTTCTGTGAGGGCAGTCTTGCAGGAGGTTGCGGGAATGAGACACTGATTTTAAATGGACGTTCATTCGTGTAGCACATTTTATTAATTATTCATTGTATGAGGAAACAAGCTGTACTTTTTTGCATGGTGATGAGTTTAGCCCTCATGGGCTATATTACACAGGGGAAGGCGCAAAATGCGGAAGGTCCCTATGTGCTTATTATGGAGTTCTCTTTCGATGAACAGAATGTAGACAGCGCCATTGACCTTCTTCTTGAAGTGCAGGCGCTTACACTCGAGCAGGAAGAGGGTTGTCTGATTTATGACGTGCTGTTGAGCGAAGATGACCCCAATACCGTCTTTCTTTATGAAAGCTATGATAGCGCAGCTGCCTATAAAGTGCATGAAAACAGCGCTTACTACAAATCAATCGTGGTGAAAAAACTTACCCCGCTGATAAAAAAAACGAAGAAAGTAAAAGTGATCCCATTGAATCTTCAGGGGGATTTGTTGGATGAAGAACTATAAATCTCTCTGAATGGGATATAATTAAAGAAATTTGTCTTTATATAGAGTTTAAAATTCCCAAAAATCTCCGAAAAGAACGTATCTTTGTGTACGTTATCGTTAATTATGCAAAGGTATGTCCGTTCAGACTGATTCTGCTAAAATACCTGAGCCGGCGCTCAGAAGACTCCCCTGGTACTTGTCGTATGTGAAATTACTGAAAAGTCAGGGGGAAACCATTGTATCATCCACCCAAATAGCAAAGAAGATCGATGTCTCTGCATCCCAGATCGCGAAAGATTTATCTTACGTCGATGTTAACGGGAAAACAAGAGTAGGATATGACATCGACGATCTGATCTCGGTACTTGAGACCTTTCTTGGATTTACACAAACACACAGAGCGGTATTATTCGGTGTCGGCAGCCTGGGGGCAGCTTTGCTATCCGACTCGGGCCTCGAGCAATACGGACTAAAGATTATTGCCGGTTTTGATGTGAAATCATCTATAGTTAATCAGAAAGTACACAATATCCCCGTTTTTCATACCAACGAGTTTTTTGAGAAAAATGAGAAAATTAAAGCAGAGATAGGCGTCCTGACAGTCCCGCCGGGCTATGCCCAGGACGTATCCGATTTCATGATTCGTGGAGGTATCAAGGGAATCTGGAATTTTACTCCGTTCAGAGTCCGCGTGCCCGAAGGTGTTGTCTTGCAAAACACCTCACTCTATGCTCATCTTGCAGTGATGTTCAATCGTTTACGTCCATGAAGATTTTTGCTATCGGTCTTAATTACGCGTCGCATAACGAAGAGATGAAGCGTACGTTTGAGAGCGAAGAGCCGGTGCTCTTTATGAAACCCGATACAGCACTGTTAAAAGGGGGAAAGCCTTTTTATCTGCCCGATTTCTCGGAGGAAATACATTACGAAACAGAGCTGGTGGTTAAAATATGCCGGTTGGGGAAAAATATTGCGGAACGCTTTGCAGAACGTTACTATGATGAGGTTACAGTAGGAATTGATTTTACAGCCCGCGACCTGCAACGCAAGCAAAAAGAGCGTGGATTGCCCTGGGAGATCGCTAAATCCTTTGATAATTCAGCCGCAATTGGCACCTTTGTCCCAAAAGATGAAGTGCCCGATATGCTCAATGTTGATTTTCATCTTGACATCAATGGTAAAACTGTGCAGCAGGGTAATTCAGGGGATATGATCTATTCGGTGAATAAGATTATTTCCTATGTCAGCCGTTTCTTTACATTGAAAATAGGTGATCTGATTTTTACCGGTACTCCCGCCGGCATTGGACCGGTGAAAATAGATGACCATTTAAAGGGATATATCGGGAATAGAAAACTGTTGGACTTCAGGGTGAAATAGAATTGCCCTGCAATAAAGCAATAAATCGATATCAAAATGAACAAAGCAAAATGCACGTTTCTGTGCTTCAGCCTTTCTATGGTATGGGGTTTTGCTGTGCTCGCACAGGATTACAATCCCATACCGGTAGCCATGCCCTCTCTGCAGTTTGCCCCCGACGCAAGAGGAGGAGGAATGGGCGATGTGGGTGTGGCGACCATGCCCGATGTCTATTCCCAGCACTGGAATGCGGCCAAATACCCTTTTATCTCCACCAACGGCGGTGTCTCTTTTTCTTATACGCCGTGGCTGAGCAAGCTGGTGAGCGACATACACCTGCTCTATGCGTCCGGATATTGGAAGTTGGGCAATGACAACCTCGATGCTCTCAGTGCTTCGGTGCGTTATTTCTCCTTGGGCAATATCGACATAGCCGATATGAGCGGTGAATTCTGGCAGAGTGTCTCACCACATGAATTTGCTTTCGATCTGGCATATTCACGCAAACTCACAAAGACTTTTGCCGGCGCTGTAACGCTCAGATACCTCAGGGCTGACTACTCCACCGGAAATGACGAAACAACCCCTGGCAACGCTTTCGCGGCTGACCTCGCTGGTTACAACGAATCCTATCTCTATTTGGGCCGTTCGGAGATGCTGCTGGGTCTTGGCTTTAATCTTTCCAATATCGGCACTAAAATCTCTTACGACGGCGGTGTCAGCTCTTTTTTTCTCCCTGCAAACATGCGACTGGGAGCTTCTCTCGGATATCCAGTAGATGATAAAAATACACTCTCTGTCAGCCTTGATCTTAATAAACTGCTCGTTCCCACACCACAGCTGCCCAGGGAAGGAGAGTCGGCGGAAGAAGCACAACAGCGTATCGACGACTATCGGGGTATCTCTTCGATTGCCGGCATCTTTAGCTCCTTTGGCGATGCGCCGGGCGGTTTCGAGGAAGAAATGCAGGAGATCATGTGGTCCCTGGGAGTGGAGTATACTTATAACAATCAATTTTCAGTAAGAACCGGATATTACAACGAAAGCGAATACAAGGGCAACCGGCAATATTTTACATTTGGAGCCGGTTTCAGGATGAAGACTTTTCAGATTGATGCAGCCTACCTGATCTCTACAGCACAGTCGAACCCGCTGGATCAAACCCTGCGTCTCTCTTTGGGATTTGACATTGAGGGAATCAGAAACTTAATGCGATAATTATGAATATAAGGGTTGGCTTCGGGTATGATATGCACCGCTTTGCGGAGGGACGTGAACTTTGGATTGGCGGGGTCCAGCTTGATTATACGCTGGGATTACTTGGACATTCAGATGCAGATGTGCTCATTCACGCTATTTGCGATGCACTTCTGGGTGCAGCCAATCTGCGGGATATCGGATATCATTTTCCGGATACTTCATGCGAGTTTAAAGATGCAGACAGCAAGCTCCTGCTGAATAAATGTATCTCTTTGTTGCGCAGTAAAGGTTATCGGGTGGAAAATATTGATGCCACCGTATGCGCAGAGCTGCCAAGACTGAACCCTCATATCCCCGCCATGCAGCAAAAGCTGGCCGAAATTATGGACCTCGACAGTGATGCCATTTCCATTAAAGCAACCACTTCCGAAAAAATGGGTTTTGTGGGCCGTGGGGAAGGTATCACGGCATACGCTGTAGCGTTAATCGTAAAAAGATAGCATCGCAATGTGGCGCTCCAGATGGTGGCTTCGACTGAGACAATCACGGGGATACGGTATTCATTCGCCGTTTGCATATGACTTGATCACCAATGTGATATACGCCCGGTACGATTATTACGCTTTTTACGATATCGCACAATCACTGAGAAAGAATGGTCTTCACGATGATGCAACAGCTGCTTTTAATCGCCTTTCATTCCGACTGATCAATCATTTCAACGCAAAGCATATCCTTGAAGTAAACTCCGGCAAGGGGGTGAATACATGTTATCTTACGGCACCCGCATCCGATATTTGGTGTACATGCGTTGAGAAGGAGGGCGAAAAGGTTGCTGTAGCGAAAAAACTTCATTCAACCGCTGGCTGCTGCGAGTATGTGACTACACTGCCACCCTCCGGATCGGTGAAATATGACGCAATCTTTATCAACCTGAAAGAAAGAGAAGTGGTTCAAGGAGCGACTGCCGGACAAAAGATGCAGGATGAAATTGACGTGCAAGAGTACCTCTCTATTGAGACCCTGCTCCCGTTCAGTCATGAAAAGACATTCTGGGTCATTCATTCTTTAAAAAGCCGGAGGAGCAAACATTTTTGGTCTGCTATCGTTAAAGATGAACGCTTCAGCGTCACATTCGACATCATGAAAAAGGTGGGTATTGCTTTTTTGAGACCCTCCTTCCATAAGGTGCATTATTTTGTGTAGTGAGCTTAAGCGATAAACATTGTTTGTGGCATAGCCCAAAATGGACTGTACAGCCGCATACTGACAACTAATGATCGACAATTATGAAAAAAAGTATCGTCTATACAAAGACCGGTGATAAAGGTACTACGTCGCTCGTAGGAGGTACACGGGTGCGTAAAACGCATCTCCGCCTTGAGGCATACGGTACCATCGATGAGCTGAACAGCTTTACCGGTTGGTTGAACTGTGAGATTAAAGAGGAGATGCATCGTGATTTCCTGCTCTTCATTCAGCACAAACTCTTTGCTGTGGGATCTTTCCTGGCTACTGAGACCGAAAGGATACAACCCAAGGCTGCCAGTGTCATTACCGGCAAGGATATTGAGCGGATTGAAGCGCAGATTGATCAGATTGATGCAGCGTTGCCTCGTCTGAACCAATTTGTACTGCCGGGTGGCAACGAAATTGCTTCCCGAGCTCACATCTGCCGCACGGTCACCCGCAGGGCCGAGCGTATTGTTTACCGCGTAGCAGAAGACTTCCCTGTTTCCGAGAACATAGTTATCTTTCTCAATCGGCTGTCAGACTACTTTTTTGTGCTTGCACGACAGGAAAGCCACAAAACATCGGAAGAAATATATTGGGAACAGGGCGATATATAAAAACTTTTTATACATTTGCGGAAAATATGAAACGAACAACTAAAGAAAGGATTTTTCAATGTATTGGACACTAGAACTTGCATCGAAGCTAGAGGATGCTCCTTGGCCCGCTACAAAGGATGAATTGATCGATTATGCCCAGCGTTCGGGCGCACCACTGGAGGTTATAGAAAATCTGCAGGAGATAGAGGAAGAAGGTGAAATTTTTGAATCGATAGAAGATATCTGGCCGGATTACCCGAGTAAGGAAGATTTCTTTTTTAACGAAGACGAGTACTAAAGCGAGCATCCCATAAAAAAAGCATCCCCGACTAAAACTTTGAGTGAGGGGATGCTGTTTTTTTTCCTACAAGGCAATCAGATCAGCTTGTCGATTTTGTCGGTGAACAGGGTCTTGGCGCCTGCTCCCACGACTTTATCGACCACCTCTCCATTTTTAATGAAGAGTACGGTGGGTATGTTTCGGATTCCATATCTTGAAGTGGTGTCGTCGTTGTTGTCTACATCCAGCTTTCCTACAACCACTTTGTCTTTATATTCTTCGCTGATTTGGTCGATGATTGGTCCCACCATCTTGCAGGGACCACACCACTCCGCCCAGAAGTCAATAACTACCAGTTTGTCTGTTTGCAACACCTCATTAATGGTTGCATCTGTAATTTGAAGCGCCATATTTGTCTGTTTTAATTATGTAATTTAATTGATTTTAAAGTCGATAAGTAGATTGTCCTTCAGATAGTCTATGAATTGCTTGTTCACTTGAATCCTTGCGGGACGTGAAAAAAGCTGCAAGTGCATATGGGACTCTTCTCCGATAATCTGGAAGTATAACAATGAATTTCCGGAATTGTTTTTCACCAAAGCTGATAATTCTGCTACCGTGGTGTCATCTAATTCGGTAAGTGGAATTTGCAGGGTGATTTTCGAAACAAGCTTATCCCTCATCTCCGACAACAATCCAATGGAAGTGATTTTCACCTCAAGCTCTTCCTGTCGGTAACGTTTGGGTTGTACCCTTGCCTGTATATACACTGAGAGCCCTATGCGTGCATATCTGCCAAAGTTGACGCTGTCTTCGCTGAAGAGCGCAATTTCATAGCTGCCAGCGTAATCTTCGATCTTGAAGATCGTATAGGGGGAGCCTCTTTTGGTTTGTCCTTCCCGCACGGCTGTAATGATTCCACCAAACGAGATATCCAGCCCGTTCAGTGTATCCAGGTCCTGAAGTTGCAGCGTGTCGGCATTGCATACATATTTCAGGATGAATTCATAATCGTCCAGCGGATGTGCCGACAGATAGATGCCGATCAGTTCACGCTCTTTGTTCAGTCTTTCCAGATCTGACCAGCGTTGTGCCTGTGGTATCTCGGGGCGGGCAATCTGGAACGATGTGTCGTCGCCAAACAGGGACGTTACCGACGCCTGTTTGTCTTGCTGGAACTTGTTTCCGTAGCGGATGAGTGTTTCCAGAAATTCTTCTCCCTTGCCATTTGTTGCGAAGAATTGTTCCCGATAGATGCCCGGCAGCGAGTCGAAAGCCCCCGAAAGTGCCAGTGCTTCGATGTTTTTTTTGTTGCAGGAGGAAAGATTCACCCTTTCCACGAAGTCAAATATATCGGCGAAGGGGCCGTTTTGGGTTCTTTCCTCTATGATATCCGTCACAGCACCCTGTCCCACACTCTTGATGGCAGCAAGGCCGAAACGTACATCGCCTGCTTTGTTTACCGAGAATTTCAGGAACGATTCGTTGACGTCGGGACAAAGCACGTTCATCCCCATTGCCTTGCACTCATCCATGAACTTGGTGATCTCGGTGATGTTGTTCAGGTTGTTGGAGAGTACAGCAGCCATATATTCCGATGGGTAATTGGCTTTTAGCCAGGCTGTCTGGTAGGCGACCCAGGAGTAACAGGTGGCGTGAGATTTATTGAAGGCGTAGGATGCGAATTTTTCCCAGTCGGCCCATATTTTATTGAGTATCTTTTCTTCGTAGCCGTTTTTCTTTCCTCCCGTAAGGAATTTTTCTTTCAGGGCATTCATCTTGTCGATCATCTTCTTCCCCATCGCCTTGCGCAACTCATCCGATTGTCCACGGGTGAAGTCGGCCAGCAGGCGGGAGAGAAGCATCACCTGCTCCTGATAAACCGTGATGCCGTAAGTCTCGCTCAGGTACTTCTCCATGATGGGTAGATCGTACCTGATCTCCTCTTTGCCTTGTTTGCGCGCGATAAACGAGGGGATATAATCCATCGGCCCCGGCCGGTAAAGCGCATTCATCGCTATGAGGTCCTCAAATTTACTGGGCTGTAGCTCCTTGAGATATTTCTGCATGCCGGCCGACTCAAACTGGAAGGTGCCGGTGGTCTGTCCGTTACAATAAAGGTTGTAGGTAGCTGCATCGTTCATGTCGATGGCATCGATATCTACCTTGATGCCCCGGGTTAGTTCGATGTTGGTAATTGCATCCTTGATGATGGAGAGGGTTTTGAGGCCCAGGAAGTCCATTTTAATCAATCCCGTTTCCTCAATTACCGAGCCCTCATATTGTGTGACCAGCATTTTTTCTTTGGTCTCCTTATCCTCGGCCGTACTGATGGGGACCACATCGGAGATGTCGGTCTGGCCGATGATCACACCACAGGCATGCACGCCGGTATTCCGCACGTTCCCTTCCAGCATGGCCGCGTATTTGATTGTATCTTTCACCAGGGGATCGCTGCTGTTGGCTGCCTCCTGCAGTTCCGGCACATGCTCGATGGCTGTTTTTAGCGTGATCTTCTTCACGTTCGGAATCCTGTCGGGGACAAGCTTCGCCAGGCGGTTCGACTCAGAGAGCGGTAGCTTGTGTACCCGTGCCACATCCTTGATCGAAGATTTTGTGGCCATGGTGCCGTAGGTGATGATGTGTGCCACCTTTTCGTTGCCATATTTCTCGGTTACCCAGCGAAGCACTTTGCCGCGTCCTTCGTCGTCGAAGTCGATGTCGATATCGGGCATCGAAATACGGTCCGGGTTCAGAAAACGTTCAAACAGCAGGTCATATTTTAATGGATCTATGTCGGTGATGCCCAGACAATAAGCCGCTGCCGATCCTGCTGCCGATCCGCGACCGGGACCCACTGCCACATCCATCCCTCGGGCTGCACTGATGAAGTCCTGCACGATGAGAAAGTAACCGGGAAACCCCATGTTCTTGATGGTGTCCAGTTCAAACTTTAACCGGTCGATGATCTCCTCATCGAGTTCCTCCCCATACCGTTTATGTGCCCCTATCTTGGTGAGGTGCGTAAGGTAGTCCGCCTCAAGCTTCACCCGGATCACCTTGTCGTAATCGCCCAGACGATGAAATGTTTCCTCACCAAACTCTTCAATCAGCTTCTCTTCAGGATATTTCTGTTTGTACGATTCTTCGGTACCGAAGGCGGGGTCAATGGGGTAGAAGGGCATTAGCGGAGAGTGATCTATCGTGTAGAACTCTACTTTGTCCGCTACTTCAAGCGTATTGGTCAGTGCTTCGGGAATATCGGAAAAGATGCGATTCATCTCCTCCGTAGTTTTTAGCCACTCCTGCTTGGTATACCGCATCCTGTCGGGATCATCGAAATCTTTCCCCGTACTCAGGCATATCAACCGGTCGTGTGCGTCGGCATCTTCCTCATTCACAAAGTGCACATCGTTGGTGGCGATCAGCTTCACGTCGTACTTCCTTGCTATGCGTATCAGTTCTTTGTTTACCCTTTCCTGCTTGGGATAGGTAGTCTGGTCCGCATCCGTGCGATCTGTTTTGTGGCGCTGTATCTCCAGGTAGTAATCGTCGCCGAATATTTTTTTATACCACTGCACGGCTTCTTCAGCCTCTTTGATTTGTTCGCTGTCCACCTTTCTCGATATCTCTCCTCCCAGGCAGGCCGAAGAGATAATCAGTCCCTCCCTGTATTGTTCGAGGAGTTCCTTGTCGATACGGGGACGGTAGTAAAAACCTTCTGTCCAGCTCTTGGAGACAATCTTGATGAGATTCTTATAACCCTGCAGGTTTTTTGCCAGCACCACCAGGTGCCATCCGCTGCCGTCAATCTTATCGTTTTGCTGAAACCGGTCCCTCCGAGCCAGGTAGCACTCGCACCCCACAATCGGTTTAAAAAGTTTTTTTTCGGTTTCGGCCAGCCTGTTCCGGAGCAGCTGCAGTTGATCGCCAGCCTCCCCGTTCTCCAGTTTCTGTATCTCGGCTTTCAGCTTGCGGATCTCTGCATTGGCGGGTGCATTTTTTTTCTGTGTATAATTGAGGAACTCTTTGATGCCATACATGGCGCCATGGTCGGTGAGCGCAATTGCCTTCATCCCGTCGCCGGAAGCTTTGTCTACCAGCCGCTGAATGCTGGCCTGCCCGTCGAGGAGTGAGTATTGTGAGTGGACGTGTAAATGTACAAATGGGTGCATGTTTGTTGAGTCAGATTTTTTGGATCTGCGTACGGCAAATATACGGAAAATACAGCCAAGGTTGATGTAGTTATTGTTATAAGTTATCAACCGGTGATGCTATCTATCAAAAAAAGAGATGTTTCAATATGGAGATGTTTCCACAAAAAAACCGGTGGGGTAAGCCACCGGTTTTTTTATCTGTAGGAAATAATCCATTTATTTTGCAACTCTATCGAGCCATTTGACCATTGCCAGCATGGTGAACATGGAAATGAAGCAGGCAACTACGAACACCATCCAGGTTGCTGTCATCGAGAAAGAAGTATAAAAGATGGCACCGATGAAGAGCAGACTATTGCCCGCCGCCGTAGCACCCAGCCATGCTCCCTGCATGATTCCCTGGTATTTGGGAGGAGCCACTTTCGATACGAAAGAGATGCCCAGAGGGCTTATAAAGAGTTCTGCCACTGTGAGAATGAAGTAGGTCCCTATCAGCAGCCAGGGGGTTACACGGGCTGCATCGGGTAGTCCGCCCATGGCATCCACTTCCGCTTTTAGGGGTAGCCCCATGGACCCGAGTGCCATCACGGCATATGCCAGTGCGGCTATCCCCATGCCAATGGCTATTTTCCGGGGAGTGGACGGCTCTTTTCCTTTTGCGCGCAGCCAACCGAAGAAGGCCACGATGATGGGCGTAAGGAATACGACGAAGAAAGGGTTGATCGACTGGAATATTTCTGCCCCCTGGAGCGTTGCAAATCCAAGATTTACTTTAATCTGGCTCAGGTCCGTATAATCCTTTGCAAAATAAGTGAGGGTGAGTCCGTTTTGGTGAAAAGAGAACCAAAAGAAGATGACCACGGCAAATACCGCAAACAAAGCATAGAGCCGTTGTTTTACCTCTTTGATGTCCATCTCTTCCACGGCAGCACCACCTGCGGCAACCCCTTTTTTGCCGGCCGGGTCCGGGAATCTGTTTTTATTGAACAGGTATATCACCAACGAGAGGAGCATGGCAAAAATGGCCACCGCGAAAGCATAGTGAAATCCGGTGGTGAACACATTCAGGTATTCATTCGCAAAGGCAGTGAGATCGGTACCGGTGTATCCCACTTCAGATGCCAGGCTCTGCAAACGGGCTGTGCCTTCGGCCGTGATGGAATTCCCCAGTTGCTGATGCGCCAGCGCCGGCAGGTCGGCATTATAGAGAAAGCCGTTATTTTCCACCCACCAGTTTCGAACGCCTACGGCCAGAAAAGGGGCAAAGATAGCGCCTACATTGATGAACATATAAAACAGCTGGAAGCCGGAGTCGCGCATCTTGCTGTATTTGGGATCATCATACATTTGCCCTACCAGTGCCTGTAGGTTGCCTTTGAATAATCCATTTCCAAGTGCTATGACAAGAAGGCCGAGGCAGGTGAACGCAAGTAATAGTCCGAACTGGCCCTCCGGAACCGGGGTGGGTGTGGGAATGGCGATAATCACATAACCGAGTGTCATCAGCAGCAATCCGGTTAAAATAACACCTTTGTAGTTGCGCGTTTTGTCGGCCAGTAACCCACCCACGAGAGCGAGCAGATAGATGGACGCGTAGAAGATAGAATAGATGATGCCGGTTTTGGTTTCGTCAAGACCAAACTTTGTCATGATAAAGAGTGAGAGGATCGCCATCATGGTGTAAAAACCAAACCGCTCCCCCATGTTTGCCAGCGATGCAGCAAGCAAACCCTTTGGATGATTTTTGAACATGCTTCAATTATTTTAGGATTGTAAATATGTAAATATTAGTTTTCGGTTTTTTTGATGTGCAAATATAAACCTTTTTGCCATAAATATACACTGCCATGGTAAAAATGCACTGTTTTTTCATGCTGTGGCGGCTCTGTTTTTTTTTCTTCATTTTATTTGTATATGATAAAAAAGTTGTACATTTGCACGCATCATTTGAGTTATTTGTTTTATTCCAAGAGAATAATCACCAATGAACAGATCAGTATTTGCATTTTCTTTCTGGTTTTACTTTTACTTTAGCAGGTGAAGGCAGGATTTTATATGCAAAAGAGAAGAAATTAAAAAGTCATATCAAATAAATAAAATCCTGTCGATTACACGATGGGATTTTTTTTTGATAAAAAATGAATCGATGAAAAGAGTTGCTATACAAGGAGGCCTGGGTGCTTATCACGAGATTGCGGCACGAGATTACTTCCGGGGTGAAGATTTGGAGATTGTGGCGTGCAACACCTTCCGCGATATTTTTACAGAAGCGGAAAAAGATCCGAAACTGGTGGGTGTGATGGCCATTGAAAATACCATCGCCGGTAGTCTGCTCAAGAATCATGACCTGTTGAAGATGCATAACTTGCAGATTGCAGGAGAGCATAAGCTGCGTATCACTCATTCACTGGCAGCCCTCCCCGGACAGAAGGTCAATGATATCAGGGAGGTGATGTCACACCCCATGGCGCTGATGCAATGCGAAGATTATCTCGACTCACTTTCCGGTATCAGGATTGTGGAACATGATGATACTGCCCTGGCAGCAAGGGATATTCGCGACAGGAATATGATTGGAACGGCGGCTATCTGCAGCACTCTTGCGGCCGAGATGTACGGACTCGAAATCCTTGCGCAGGGGATAGAAACAAACAAGCGGAATTTCACCCGCTTCTTTATTCTTGCGCGTGAAGAGATGCTGCAGGAGATCCAGAAAGATAATCATATCAATAAATCGTCGCTGGTATTTGTGTTGCCTCATGCGGAGGGCAGCCTCTCACAAGTGCTTTCTGTTTTGTCCTTTTATGGCATTAACCTCACTCGTATCCAGTCTCTTCCCGTCATCGGAAGGGAGTGGGAATACCAGTTTTATGTTGACCTTACCTTTGGCGATTACACCCGTTACCGGCAATCGATTGATGCAATCATGCCGCTGATAAGTGGCTTGAAAGTGTTGGGCGAATACAGGGAGGAGAAGTATGGCAGTGCTGAGGATGGCCTGCAAGCATGATGGATAACAAAAGAACAATAATATGAATATGGACATAGAACCTGCTGCACATATCAAATCTATTTCAGAATATTATTTCTCGGTAAAACTGGCAGAGGTGGCCCGCATGAATGTTGAAGGCAAGGATATAATCAGTCTGGCCGTGGGAGCACCCGACCGGATGCCTTCACAGGAGACTATCGATGTGCTGTGTGAGGCTGCGCGACGCCCCGATGTGCATGCCTATCAGCCTTATACGGGCATCCCCGAGCTGCGACGTGCCTATGCCGACTGGTATAAAAGGGCCTATGGCGTGGATTTGGCTCAGGATGAGGTGTTGCCGCTCATCGGATCAAAAGAGGGTATTCTTCATATCTCAATGACTTTTTTGAATTTTGGTGATGCTGTGTTGGTGCCCAACCCCGGGTATCCTACTTACACGTCGGTGTCAAATCTTTTGAGAGCCCGTGTTATACAATACGATCTGAAGGAGGACAATGGATGGCAACCTGATTTTGATGCACTGGAGAAGCTGGATCTTACGGGTGTGAAACTTATGTGGGTGAACTATCCGAACATGCCCACCGGAGCCAATGCTACGACATCACTCTTCGAGAAGCTGGTGGCTTTTGGCAAGAAACACGGGATCATTATCTGCCACGATAATCCCTATAGCTTTATTTTGAATGATTCTCCCAAGAGTATCCTATCGGTGCCGGGAGCCAGGGATATTTGCATTGAGTTGAATTCGTTGAGTAAATCGCACAACATGTCGGGCTGGCGCATGGGAATGATGGCCTCCAACCCGCAGTTTGTGAAGTGGGTGCTCAAGGCCAAAAGCAACATTGACAGCGGACAGTTCAAGCCGATGCAGCTGGCTGCGGTGGCTGCTCTTTCGAACAGTGTCTCCTGGCACGCCGAAATGAACCGCATTTATGCTGAGCGGCGCATCTGGGCAGAAAAAATCATGGAGCTGCTGCATGCCGGTTACGATAAGAGCCAGGTGGGATTGTTTGTTTGGGGAAAGCTGCCCGATGATGTTTCGACAAGTGAAACATTGGTAGATGAATTGTTGTACGGAGCACGGGTTTTTATTACGCCGGGCTCCATCTTCGGAAGCAATGGCGAGCGATTTATACGCATCTCACTGGGATCGTCGGTGGAGAAACTGCAGGAAGCGTATAACAGGATTAAAAGTTACATAAACAAGGATTAAAAATGGTATATGTCGGGTATGTAGAAAGATAACTGCTGAAAACCGACATCTGACAATCAAAAGACATGATGGAATTTGAATCAATATTATTGCCGGGAATAGACGCGAAGAGGCCATTGGTGATTGCCGGGCCCTGCAGCGCAGAAACAGAAGAACAGGTGATGACCACCGCAAGAGAATTGGCTGCTGCCGGAGTGAAAATATTTAGGGCCGGCGTCTGGAAACCCAGGACCAAGCCCGGCGGTTTCGAAGGGGTGGGTAGTCCCGCACTCAAATGGCTTATGCAGGCCGAAAAGGAAACAGGCATGTACATGGCTACAGAAGTAGCTACTGAGAAACATGTGTATGAAGCACTGAAATACGGTATCGACATACTCTGGATCGGGGCTCGTACCGCGGCAAACCCATTTGCAGTACAGGAAATTGCGGATACGTTAAAGGGGGTGGACATCCCCGTATTAATTAAGAATCCGGTCAACCCCGACCTGGAACTCTGGATCGGGGCTCTCGAAAGATTATATAATGCGGGGATCAGAAGATTGGGCGTGATTCACAGAGGGTTCAGTACAACCGACAAAACCGTTTACCGCAATATTCCCCAGTGGCATATTCCCATTGAGCTGAAACGTCGTTTCCCGACGCTGCCCATCCTTTGCGATCCGAGCCATATCGGTGGCGACCGTAACCTGATCTTTAAGATCAGCCAGCAGGCAATGGACCTCAACTATGCCGGACTTATTGTTGAATCGCACTGCTCCCCCGATGAGGCATGGAGTGACAAGGCACAACAGGTCACGCCGGCCGCACTCAAAGAAATCCTTCACAACCTGGTAATTCGCGATACCGTACAGACCACCGAAGACCTGTCTGTTTTACGCGATCAGATAGACGACCTGGACAACGAACTGCTGCAGCTCCTTGCCAAACGTATGCGTGTTTCGCGGGAAATAGGGCAGTATAAACTGGAACATAATATGCCCATTTTGCAGACACAGCGTTACGACCAGATATTGTCTGACCGGGCTTCTCAGGGTGAGCGAATGGAGATGTCCGGAGATTTTATCAGAAAGGTGCTGGAAGCCATCCACTCTGAGTCGGTACGGCAACAAATGGTGGTTATGGAGAGAGAAAAAAAGAATGGCTCACCAACAGCAGAGAAATAACAGATATATAAAGCAGAATAGAAATGAAGATATTAATTCTCGGAGCAGGCAAGATGGGTTCATTCTTTGCCGATGTGCTCAGTTTTGATCACGAAGTGGCTGTCCTGGATACCGATCCGATGAAACTGCGTTTTATCTACAACACACAGCGAATGGCCGATGCGGTGGAGGTGAAAGCGTTTGCACCGGAACTGGTAATCAATGCCGCCACGCTGAAGTATACCATTCCCGCTTTTGAATCGGTGCTGCCCTATCTGCCTGCGACCTGTATTCTGAGCGATATTGCCTCCGTAAAGGCAGGACTGGAGGAATTCTACCGTGAGTGCGCCCTCCCCTTTGTCTCCACCCATCCCATGTTCGGGCCTACCTTTGCCAGTCTGAGCGACCTGAGCACACAAAGCGCCATCATCATTGCAGAGTCGTCTCATCTGGGCAAGGTTTTTTTCAGGGATCTATACCGCCATCTTAAACTGAACGTGTTCGAATATTCGTTCCGGGAACACGACGAAACCATTGCCTACTCACTCTCCATCCCCTTTGCTTCCACACTGGTGTTTGCCTCGGTGATGAAGCATCAGGATGCACCTGGCACGACCTTTAAGAAGCATATGCAGATTGCGCAGGGATTGCTTTCGGAAGATGACTTCCTCCTCACCGAGATTCTCTTCAACCCTTACACACCGGGACAGTTGATTAAAATACGGGAGAAGCTCAAAGAGTTGCTAGCCATCATCGAGCAGAAGAACAGCGAAGCTATGCGTGTTTTCCTGACAGAGGTTCGGGATAATATCAAGTGAAGGAACCGTTGCGATGTGTGTGGTGTGACAAAAATCGACTCATTAGGGTTCCGTGTAGATACGAATAATTTTTGCGTCCGTTTTTGGACGGCTATTTTCGTCCACCGCCAAGGCAGCAATCTTTTCAATCACCTCCAGTCCTTCCGTCACCTCCCCAAAAACGGTGTATTCGCCATCCAGGTGATGCAAACCGCCAAAGTTGGTGTAAATCTCTTTTAATCCATCCGGGAAGAGAAATTTCCCAGGTGCCAGGGCATAGAGTGAGTCCACCACACCCAGCACGGAGTCCAGAAGTGCATTAAAACCTCTCGGATCACTCTCTTTCAGGCGCGCCAGCTCCTCCTTATGAGGTGCATAGTAGGTGCGGATGAGTTGGTTCTTAATGGGAACGTTTACGGCCATCTCCATGGTGTCGAGCCGTCCCTGTGTGTATTCCTTCCCATGCACAATATAAAACTGGGAAGCATCCGATTTTTTTTGTGGATTCTCACTATCTCCCTTGCGGGGTGCCGCTAACGCACCTTTTTTGTGAAATCTGTCTTTCCGGAATTCAGGCATCAACTCCATGTCGGTGCGTCCACTTCCTATTTGAATGCCGGCAGGAGCATTGCGTGAGTCCTGCGCTCCTCCCTGGATCACAAAATTTTTCACCACACGGTGAAACAGGGTTCCGTCGAAGTAGCCCTGTCTGATTAATTTCAGGTAGTGGTCGCTGTGCCGGGGCGTATCATCGTATAATATCGCTTTCATGGTGCCGTAGTTGGTCTCAATCACAATGAAAGGGTATTTGGTCTGTGACTGCAAATAACTTGCTGCAGTTATCAGCAGGACAATGAATAAATGTCGTTTCATATTCTTAATTTAATTCTCATTTTTAGTAATCAGCCTTCAGTGCTTAGATTGTCAACGCCGAATTCTGATGCCGGTGGGAGCGTAAAATTACTCCTCAAGAGCTGATAGCAGAATACTTAGCCGGCAGCCGGTTAATTTGGTGCCCGTTTGTACAAATACAAGGCGATGCCTACGAAAATAATATTTGGTATCCAAGCGGCAACAAAAGGACTCATGCCCCCTTTTACTGCGAAGGTGGAACTGACGGTCATGAACAGGATATAAGCCATGCTCAGCACCAATCCGATGCCAATGTTCAGCCCCATTCCTCCTTTCACTTTACGCGCTGAAAGTGAGGCGCCGATGATGGTAAGAATAAAAGCAGAGAAGACCGACGCGATGCGGGAATGATATTCAATCTGGAAGGACTGGATATTGCCCATGCCTCGCTCTTTCTGACTTTTTACATAGTGGCGGAGCTGAGGGGAGGTCATCATCTGATGATCGCTGTTAGCAATAATAAAATCGTTTGGAACAATTTGTAAGGTGGTGTCGATGACCGACCCCTGGGTAATTGTTTCTTTCAGCCCGTCGAAATCGCGTATCTGATAATTACTAATGGACCACTGGTAGGCTGAATCATAACGGATGGACTGTGCCGTGAGCCTCGACACCAGTTGCAGGCTGTCGAAGTGGTCCATGGAAAAGTTATACCCGGTCTTGCTGGACATGTCGAAGTTGCCAAAATAGACAATGGTACCCGGCCCCACCTTAAACTGTATGTCCCTATCGCCCGTTTTTTTCTTTCTTGGATCAATATAGGTGTTTTCAAATTCAATGCGCGTGGCATTGGCAGGTGGGATCAAATAACTGCCAAAGACAAACGTAAAGACTGCGATAACCAGTGCGGAGATCATGTAGGGTTTCATCAGCCGTTTAAAGCCGATGCCATTCGATAGAATAGCTGTAACTTCTGAATTATTTGCCATCTTGGATGTGAAGAAGATGACAGCGAGAAAAACAAACAACGGACTGAAGAGGTTGGTGTAGTAGGGAATGAAGTTAAGGTAATAGTCAAAGACGATGTCTCGCAGAGAAGCGTTGTTGGTCATGAACTTGTCAATCTTCTCGTTGATGTCGAACACGACCGCAATGGAGATGATCAGCGCAATCATGAAAATGTAGGTGCCCAGAAACTTCCTAATGATATAGCGGTCCAGGCGCTTTAAACCAAACAGATTGTCTCCTCTATTCATAACCTTCTTGTGATGTTTTCAATCATCGTTGGTTTCCACGTGGAAAAGTCTCCGGCAATGATGTGTTGCCGTGCTTCCTGTACCAGCCACACATAAAACGCGAGGTTATGGATGGATGCAATCTGCAGGCCCAGTATTTCGTTCGCGTTAATAAGATGCCGCAAATAAGCTTTGCTGTAAAGTTTGTCGACAAACGACTCCCCATCCTCTTCAATGGGTGAGAAGTCTTTTTTCCACCGTTCATTGCGCATGTTCATGATTCCTTTTTTTGTAAAGATCTGCCCGTTACGTCCGTTGCGCGTGGGCATGATGCAGTCGAACATGTCCACACCACGTTCAATGGCTTCAAGGATGTTTTCCGGCTTACCTACCCCCATCAGATAACGCGGCTTGTCTTCCGGAAGGATCTCGTTCACCAGCTCCACCATCTCATACATCTTATCGGTAGGTTCACCCACAGCAAGGCCTCCGATTGCGTTGCCGTCTGCACCTTTCGAAGCCACATTTTCTGCTGCACGTCGCCTCAAGTCTGGATAGACACAGCCCTGTACAATCGGAAAAAGAGTCTGCCCGTGCCCATAGGGGCATTCTGTTTCCCCAAAGCGGGCAATACAGCGATCGAGCCACCGTTCAGTAAGTGCCAACGACCTTTTTGCGTAGGCATAGTCTGCATCGCCGGGAGTACATTCATCGAAAGCCATCATGATATCGGCGCCGATAATGCGCTGGATGTCAATTACCTTTTCGGGTGTAAAGAAGTGGCGGGAACCGTCGATGTGCGACTGAAACTCGGCACCTTCCTCCGAGAGCTTCCTGTTATCTGTCAGTGAGAAAACCTGAAATCCGCCACTGTCGGTCAATATTGGTTTGTTCCAACTGTTGAAGCCGTGCAGGCCACCTGCTTGTTGTAAAATATCAAGACCCGGACGAAGGTAGAGATGATAGGTGTTGCCCAGGATAATCTGTGCCCCTATATCCTCCTTCAATTCGCTCATGTGTACAGCCTTCACGCTGCCAACGGTACCTACAGGCATGAAAACCGGTGTTTCTACCTGTCCATGGTCTGTTGTTATAAGACCTGCTCTGGCTTTCGTTCTTGAATCAGTATGTTGTAGTTGAAATTTCAAATTATCTTGTTTCGTGGTGTTTTGACGGCAAAGATAAAGTTTTTGCTGTTACAAACAGAATAGTAACCGTTTAAAAATAGTTACGAGAAAAAACTATACCGACAAGGGAGTAAAAATTGAAAAAGTCAATATTTATTCAATGTATAGCGACTATGATAAGAAAGATCCAAAGAATATCGTACTTTTGCCATGTTTTGACATTTTATTGAATCACTCGTTTGTTGTGCTCATTGTGGAAGGTGCAGATGATCATGCTTTCTGGCAAGGGCGCGACATTTAAAGAAATTATCATCATGGAGAATAAATCGGAATCAATGGAGAGAAAGCCTGAATGGCTGAAAATCTCCTTGCCCCAGGGAAAGCAATACCTGGATGTGAAAGAGATTATTGCAAGAAAAAAGCTGCATACAATTTGTGTAAGTGGAAAATGTCCCAACCTGTCGGAATGCTGGGGAAGGGGGACGGCCACTTTTATGATACTGGGAGACATCTGTACACGTTCGTGCAGGTTTTGCAATGTAAAAACAGGAAGTCCACAGGGTATTGTCGACTGGGATGAGCCGGATCGGCTGGCGGACACCATTGAAGGGATGAACCTCCGGCATGTGGTGCTTACCAGTGTGGACAGGGACGATCTGCCGGATGGCGGAGCCGGACTCTGGGCGGCTACGGTGCGGCGGGTGAAGGAGAAGAATCCGCGTGTCACCATCGAGGCCCTGATTCCCGACTTCGACGGACAGGAAGAGCTTATTCACCAGGTAATTGAATCGGGCCCCAACATCGTATCGCACAACATGGAGACGGTGCGGCGACTGACACCCAAGGTGCGAAGTCGTGCCAAGTACGACGTCAGTCTGAAAACGATAGAAATCATAGCAAAGCACGGCAAGGCGAAAGCCAAATCCGGAATCATGGTCGGCTTGGGAGAAACACCCGGGGAAATCATTGAGACGATGGACGACTTGAGAAGTGTGGGATGTAAGGTGCTTACCATCGGGCAATATCTTCAGCCCACGCGAAAACATCTGGCTGTGAAAGAGTACGTGTCGCTTGAACAGTTTCAGTTATACAGAACAATTGGTTTGGAGAAAGGGTTTCAGTTTGTAGAAAGCGGCCCGCTGGTTCGTTCTTCTTACCATGCAGAAAAACATGTGTGAGTAGTGTGCCTATGATAATATGAAACGAGCATGATAATCATTATCGTACAAGATCATGACTAATACGAGTTCCATATGACACCTTTGAATTATTTGCGTTAAGTCAAGTGAGCCAAGTCAAACTTGTTGGTACTTTGCCATGGCGAGCAAATATCCAACTTTAGTGAAATAAATAATTTTAGTCATATGAAAAAAGGCAATTATGGGTAAAAGAGTGATTTTTGAAAATCTGGGAAGAATCCGATATAAAGAAGCATTGGACTATCAGGAAGATCTGTTCGAACAGCTTATCCGGGAGAAACTGCAAAAGAAGGAGGATAAACAGCACTTTTTGCTCTTCTGCGAACATGAACACGTTTACACCCTTGGTAAAAGCGGTGACAGTAGAAACCTGCTGATTACGCGGAGTGTGTGTGAAAGTAGAAATATCGACTTGCATTCGACCGGCCGGGGAGGTGATATTACATACCATGGGCCGGGTCAACTGGTTGCCTATCCGATCATCGATCTGGAAGATTTCCAGATTGGTATCAAACGGTATATTTCCATGTTGGAGGACGTGGTGATTGAGACACTGAGGCCTTTTGGCATTTTGGGCAAAAAAGATGCAAAGGCCATGGGGGTATGGATCCATCCAGTACAATCAGCCAAAGCTAGAAAGATCTGTGCGATTGGGGTGCGTGCCAGCCGCTTTGTCACCATGCACGGGCTTGCATTGAATGTAAACAGCGATCTCGCTTATTTCGATCATATCAACCCCTGCGGATTCACCGACAGGGGGGTAACTTCCATGCAAAAAGAATTGGGGCGGGAGGTGGACTTTAAAGCAGTTTCCGATGAGATGAAAAATGCCTTTACTGCTGTTTTTGGCATGATGTACAGCGAGCGGGATTGTCCGGCATGACTGGAGGGTTGTATATTCGATGTACATTATGAATGAGGGCAATACTTAAACATTTTTAACGACGTTTCCTCCGGAAACCGCTTTAACATTTCTATTTTTGTATTTCATAACAAGAATCTATCATTAACAGTCTAAAAATATGAGCCAAGTAGTCGATATCAAAGAGCTAAACGAGCGAATTGAACAGAAAAGCGCTTTCGTGCAAACGCTGGTGACAGGGATGAACAAAACAATTGTAGGGCAAAAGCACCTCGTAGAGTCACTGCTTATCGGACTGCTGTCAGATGGTCATATTTTGCTGGAAGGAGTTCCCGGGTTGGCAAAAACACTGGCAATAAAAACGCTGGCTCAGTTGATCGATGCCGATTATAGTCGTATCCAGTTTACCCCCGACCTGCTGCCTGCAGACGTCATCGGAACCATGATTTACAGTCAGCGAAACGAGGAGTTTCTGGTAAAACATGGGCCCGTATTTGCTAATTTTGTGCTGGCAGATGAGATCAACCGTGCTCCTGCCAAGGTGCAGAGTGCCCTGCTCGAAGCAATGCAGGAAAGACAGGTAACCATTGGCGAACAAACCTACAAGTTGCCCAATCCCTTTCTTGTGATGGCGACCCAGAACCCCATTGAGCAGGAGGGAACCTATCCACTTCCCGAGGCACAGGTAGACCGCTTCATGCTGAAGGTGGTGATCTCCTATCCCTCGAAAGAAGAAGAGAAGCAGATCATTCAACAAAATATTTTTGAACCTGTAAGTGTTGACCAGGCAGTCATCACTACTGAAGCGATCTTGGAAGCACGCAAGGTAGTCCGCGAAGTATATATTGATGAGAAAATTGGTAAATATATTGTAGATATAGTGTTTGCTACCCGTTTTCCCGATCAGTACGGGATGAGCGACCTCAAGGAGATGATTGGCTTTGGCGGCTCGCCACGCGCTTCCATCAACCTGGCGCTAGCTGCACGTGCCTTTGCATTTATCAAACGTCGTGGATACGTGATCCCCGAAGATATACGTGCAGTTTGTCACGATGTCCTCCGGCATCGTATTGGACTCACATACGAAGCGGAAGCCAACAATCTGACCTCCGAAGAAATAATCAGCGAGATCCTGAATAAGGTGGAGGTGCCTTAATCCGCGCAAAACGTAAGTCTACCAATCAGGTACAGTTCAAGTGAAAGAATCCACAAAATAAGGGTGAAACCCATATGGAGACGACCGACCTATTAAAAAAAGTACGACACATCGAAATAAAAGCACGTGGCCTCTCCCGCAATATCTTTGCCGGAGAGTATCATTCCGCTTTTAAAGGACGTGGTATGGCCTTTTCGGAAGTACGGGAGTACCAGTATGGAGACGATCTGCGCGACATTGACTGGAATGTAACTGCCCGCTATAACCGTCCCTATGTAAAGATATTCGAAGAAGAGCGGGAGCTTACCGTGATGCTGATGATCGACGTGTCGGAGAGTCTGGGCTTCGGTTCCCGCAAGGTGCTCAAACGGGATATGGTGGCAGAGATTGCGGCGACGTTGGCCTTTTCGGCAATGCAAAACAATGATAAGATCGGGGTCATCTTTTTTACCGATAAGGTGGAGAAGTTTATCCCTCCTAAAAAGGGAAGAAAGCACATCCTGTTCATTATCCGCGAGATTCTGGGATTCACTCCCGAAAGCAGCGGTACAGACCTGAATATGGTTCTCCGGTATATGACGAACGCCATCAAAAAGCGATGCACAGCCTTTCTGATATCGGACTTCATTGATCCGGAAGATTACAAAAAGGCGTTACAGATAGCCAACCGAAAGCACGATGTGGTAGCCATTCAGGTATATGATCAGCTGAGTACGGAGCTTCAACCCATCGGGCTGATGAAAGTAAGAGACCCCGAAACAGGCGAAGAACGATGGATCAACACCTCGTCGCGGAAAATTCGGAAAGGTTACCGTGACTGGTGGAACAGCCTGCAAAGCAATAAGAATAATGCATTCCGGCAGAGTGGCGTGGACAGTGTGTCGGTTTCTACGGAAAGTGATTATGTAAAGGCGTTGTTGCAATTATTTCAACAGAGAAGGTGATATTGACAAAGGACAAACTACATATCGTCGAGATGCGGAGAGCAACGCTGGTTGTTCTGGCAATCTTGTTTTTCACGCCGATCTCCGCTCAGCGGGCTTCGGTACAGGCAACCGTGCAACCTACGGAGATCCTGATTGGCGAACAGGCGCTGATTAATCTGAAAGTGATTACACCGAAGGATAAGACCATTCAGTTTCCGGTATACGAAAAGGAGATTGTCCCCGGCATTGAAGTGATTACCATGCTGCCGCCCGATACCACCGTCGAGAACAACGTGATGACGCTGAACTTCAAGTACGTGGTCACCTCATTCGACTCAACGCTGTACCATATTCCCCACATGCCGGTCTTCGACGGAGTCGACACCATTTATTCCAACTCCTTTGGACTGAAAGTGTCTTCACCCCAGTTGTCGGACTCCACGTTGGCATATCTTGAGAAGATAAACAAAGGGGAGACCGACTCAATCGATTTTGAACAGTTGCAGTTGCATGATATCAAGCCCGTGCGCAACGTTCCTTTCGTCTGGACTGATTATTTATGGGTTCTTTGGATTGTGTTGGGCATCATGATGCTTATTGCGCTCATCGGATTGATCGTCTACCTGGTACTGAAAAAGAAGCGTAAAGGGTATATTTTTAAACCTCCCGTGGTGCTGCCGGCACACGTGCGGGCTATCCAGCAACTGGATAAACTGAAAGAAGAGAAAATCTGGCAACAAGGAAGGGAAAAAGAGTTCTACAGTAAACTCACTGACATCCTTCGTAATTACCTGGTTGAACGGGAAGACATCAATGCCATGGAAATGACTTCCGGTGAAATACTGAATGAGGTCCGCAAACTATTGGAGGTGGAGTCAGTTTACAACAATCTGAAACAGATCCTTTCCACTGCCGATCTGGTGAAGTTTGCCAAATACAAGCCCTACCCCGACGAAAACGATCTGAGTATGGTGAATGCCTATTTCTTTGTGAATCAGACCAGGGAACCTGATCCTGTCCCTCAAAAAGAAGAAATGGATAAAGATAAAAACGAAGCATCGCAAAACGATGCTGCAAAGAGTGAATAAAGCATGGTATTTTTGCATCCTGAATATCTATATCTGTTGCTGCTGCTTATCCCACTAATTATGTGGTATGTGGTGCGATTGTCAAAGACGCAGGCCTCCTTCAAGCTTGCGTCTGCCGGGGCATTCAAGGGTATGAAGCCCGATCTCAGGGTCTCTATGCGGCATCTGCCTTTTGCTTTGCGGTTGATCTCCATCGCGCTCATTATCGTCGTGATTGCCCGCCCCCAATCGGTGAGCAGTTGGGAAGAAACGGAGACCCAGGGAATCGATATCGTGATGGCCCTTGATGTGTCGGGATCGATGCTTTCGCAGGATTTGCAACCGGACAGGCTGCAGGCAGCCAAAAAGGTGGCCGCGGAGTTTATCACCGACAGGAAAAACGACAACATCGGCCTCGTGATTTTTGCCGGAGAGAGTTTCACGCAATGTCCCCTTACTACCGATCATAAGGTGTTGCTGAACTTGCTGAACGAGATCAATTTTGGTATGATCGAGGACGGCACAGCCATTGGATTGGGATTGGCCACTTCTGTAAACAGGCTGAAAGAGAGCGATTCCGATTCTCGTGTAGTGATTCTCCTGACCGATGGGACCAACAACAGCGGACAGATTGCACCGCTTACTGCCGCCGATCTGGCACGTTCTTACGGAATTCGTGTATACACGGTGGGTGTGGGAACCAAAGGAATGGCGCCCACGCCTGTAAACACACCTTACGGTATTCGAATGCAGAATATGCCGGTAGATATTGATGAGAAAACGCTCACCGAGATAGCAGCAATGACGGGGGGACAATACTTCAGAGCGCAGGATACTGAAGGACTCCGGCAGGTATATGAAGAGATTGACGAAATGGAAAAATACCTGATCAGCGTACAGAATGTAACCCGTCGACAGGAATTATTCCTTCCCTTTGCACTGGTTGCACTCGGCTTGATATTGCTCGAGCTATTATTAAGAAGAACCTGGCTGAGGTCTATCCCGTGAGCACGTTGTAAGCTGGATGGTGTGTGCCCGTCTGCCGGATAAGCGTATATGGCATAGCAGTTTGATCATTGAAATACATGAGGTAGCGACTTCTCGGGTGAAACTGGTTGATTTAATATGGTATAA
>NZ_DCEN01000087.1:2863-75797 GCF_002316955.1 Proteiniphilum sp. UBA1028 | reverse complement strand
TGGTGTAAATGCAATTCCGGCAAATAAACACTTGTACGATTACGTGATCTTCGACTCTCCCTAGGTGGAAAAACCATTTGCCGAACAATTGGATATAAGCAGCGAGGTGAGTGTATATGTGAAGCTACCCAAGGGATTTTACATCAACACGCCGGTGGAAAAATGAAGTAAATCTGTTAAGTCATGGAAAAAGAGAATTTCAAATTTTGTCAGTGAAATGTAGCGAACCTTCTCACGAAAAAAAATTTTGAAAAGAAAAATATCCTAAAAAGAGTTTTTTGCAAAAAATTAAATAAACTTCCAGAGGTAATCTTTAGACTGAAAACTTACACGAAACTTTTATTTATTAAATTCCTTTGCGGTAAGAAACTCCCAAATACGTTCCAGGTGGGTATAACTTCCTGTTTCCGGAGAAGCTTTTCGCTGGAAACAATGTTCGCGAGTAGCCAAGGTATGAAGTTCACTCTGAATGCCTATTTGTAGAATTTTCTCCCAAGTCTTTACTGAGTTCATGGCTGCCCATCCATCGGCATCTCCGTGTATAAACAGCATAGGAGCAGTTTTCAAATCGAATGAGAATTCCGGAGCCAATACAGCATCATCTTCATTTCCTTTTTTCACATTGGGTTGATTCAATCCATCGGTCAGTGCATAGGCAGGATAAAAGCCAATCCCCCACTGCACATGACAAGGCTGTTTGTCAATTGCGTCAATAGGCAAATAAGACCGATGTGAAGACGAAGTAACTCCCATTAAAGTTAGGTGTCCGCCTGCCGAACTGCCCATGATACCAATTCGTCCCGGATCAAGTCCGCGCTTAGCCGCTTCGCTTCGTACAATTTTAATGGTACGCTGCAAGTCTTGCCAGGCAGTTGTATGCTTAGCCAACCCAGTTGTAGGCCGAGGTGTACGATACTTTAAGGTTACTACCGTCATCCCCTTTTCATTCAGGAAACGACGCGCAGGTGCTACCTCAAAACCATCCGGGTCGTTTCCTGTATAACTTCCTCCCGAATAGATAATCTGTATTGCCTTTGTTTTCAGGTTCTTTGGTGTATGCCATTCTAGATATGGTGTACACTGATTAGGCTGAATATCTGGTGTTTTTCCCTCTGGCCAGATATCCATTTTCGAGTAATCAAGGCGGTCGCTATCATCGGCATAGCGCTCCATCAACTCCACCTCTTCTTCTAACTTACCCATATATCCCATTTGGCGCATAAATTCAATTCCTCTTTCCAGTCCGAAAGCGCCATGTCCCTTATCCGCATACAGGTGTAATTCGGCAGGAATATTCATTCGTCTGAGTTGCCGGTAAACCAATGTTGAAGTATGTGGAGCATAAACGTCGGTTCCTCCGTGATGAAGACTCATTGGGCAGGTTCGTTCATCAAATTTAAAAACTGAACTCAATTTTACATCCGTTCCATATCCTTGTCGGCTTGCAGGTATGCCTGTTTCGGCATCGGTAGTACCATAAGCCGGGGCATTCACAATCGCCCAATTGATATGACAAGGCAGCTCGTCTATCGGGTCTATTTTATCATAAGCCGAAGTTTGCGAACTGGTAGCCAATAGCAAGGCTAAATGCGAACCTGCCGACATGGAGATAACTCCAATCCTTTCCGGATCAAATCCACGTTTCCTTGCTTCGCTTCGAACTTTACGAACAGCACGTTGTCCATCTTCCCATGCAGTTTGATAAATTGGCAGCCCCACGGGTCTGGGCGTCCTATATACAAAGTTCACACATTGAAATCCTAATTGCGTAAATGTTTTGTTCCATAGTTTAATGAGTTCCATATCACAACAGGACTCGTAACCACCGCCCGAAATAAGAATCATACATCCTCCATTGCGTACTTCCTCAGCTGGTGCATCGTACCATTCCAAGTAAGCGACCCGATTCTTGTCCGCTTTAAAATCTTTTTGCCTGGCCTCGTCTGTCATGGCAGCAATCTGATGGTCTTGCCTATGTGGCATTTTATCCTTTGGCCAAATATTAACTCTTTCACTAGCAAATAAACTAATGCTAATAAACAAAGCTAATAAGCATGTCATCTTTCTCATAGTCGTATTTTTTAAATATAAAGTAAAGAGAACAAAAGTAAGTAAATTCTTTGAAGTAGCTTATTCCAGCTGATGGTCAAAGTTATTTTATCATCTTGTTTTCACCTGATTTCGGTTTAATGTAAGCCTTATCAACTCCATTCCTATTAGGAGTACATTATGACTATATTAGAGCGATATTAGGAGTTGTACCAGTTCAGGAAGATACAGTACCGTCCAACTTTGCCAACGCTATCCTTCCAAATATTTAGTTTGGATGATAATAAGGGATAGTGGGGGATAGCAACTTTTGTATTACCTTGGGTTCAGGTGGAGCGTTAAAAAAAACACAATTCGTACGTGTTCAAGAACATTTTGTTTCTTTCTGCGGTTCTAAAAATGTACTGAGATGCATCAGATACAGCATAAATCATCTAATTATGAATGCAATGAAAGATTTTGACGGAAAGAGCCGGAAAATGGAAAAAGATCCGAGCCAATATATAACGGAGGAGGATAATATCAACGACTTCGACCTGGAGACAGATTTGGATGAGGATCCGGACATCGACCTGGATGAAGATCCGGAATGGGACCCTGAATTGGATATGGATATCGACCTGGAGATCGATCCCGACCAAAGCGAGGCCAGCCGATATAACGAAGAAGAATTCCTGGACTCCGATGAACAGGTCAATGAAAATGATTCATTAAATGAAAACAGGGTGTTTAATTGACTCGTTTGATAAAAGTGCCGCGATCCAGTTCGTCGAAAGCCTGTTGCAACTCTTCCCGGCTGTTCATCACAATGGGGCCACCCCAAGCGACAGGTTCACGGAGTGGTTTGGCTGCCAGCAGCACAAAACGGGCACCCTGATTTCCTGAGCGTACAACGACTGCATCGTTTGTCTCTTCATCGGGATTGGCGGAACGAAATAAAACGGCACACGACTTCTCTTCAAAATCCGAGAGCTGCTCATCCACAGCCAATGTCCCGTCCAGCAGATAGATGAACAGCGTTTCATTGTTTGGGGTTTCCGTGTAGGTCCATGTACTATCGGGTGCAAGATCGATATCAAGGTAGGTAACCTTCACATACTTGCCTTCAAAGACGCCTTGTTTTCCTTTATAAGAGCCTGCCAGTATCCTGACAACCGCATTTTCTTCCGTTGTAACGACAATCTTGTCCTTCGTGATATCACCATAGGCGGGTTCGGTCATCTTATCTTTTGCCGGCAGGTTGACCCAGAGCTGGCACCCCAGCATCCTCTCCGACGCTTTCGGCATCTCCTGATGGATGATTCCCGATCCGGCTGTCATCCACTGGCACTCCTGGTCATGGATGGTTCCCTTGTTGCCCAGGCTGTCGCCATGTTCAATTTTGCCTTTCACCAGGTAGGTGATCGTTTCGATGCCTCTGTGCGGGTGCCAGGGGAACCCTTTGATATAATCCTTTGGATCTGAGGAGTCAAATCCATCGAGCATGAGAAATGGATCGAAATCGGGATTGGTTTCTGCACCCAATACCCTGCGTAAACGAACACCGGCGCCATCTACCGCATGTTGGCCTCTCACAATTCGAGTCGCTTTTCTTTTATTCATCATTTATTCTATTGTTACAGTGTCAAACTTTGATCAGGAAGGGCAAGCATATGCCTTTTCATTGGTTAAAAATACTGGGTTTTTTTAAAAAGGCAAAATAAAAAATATATAATTTAAAGATCGAATGTCACACCTTTTTTTTTAATACCCTTTAAGTCAAGATCCGTTTTTTTGCAAGAAAAGCGATTTATTTTCTTCAAAATGGTTTACCAAAGGGATCGATCATTGTGTCGCTAATATGTATGTAATGAGAGGAATAAGGATTTTGCCCTTTCAATAGTTTTACTTTATGCGCTACTTTGAAATGGAATCCTCCCGTTTTGCGCGTAAATTTGTGTGTTTGGAAAAAATGACACAATACAATATCAAGAGAAATCTTACCAATATTTTCAGATTTAATTTTAATGAAATTTAAAAATAATCGTACCCCTTTTGTTACAACAATTCTCGGAATCACTTCGTTGGTTCTCCTGTTCTGTTCCTGCAATCATTCCAACCAGGAATATGAACCTGCTTTTCCCCTGGGGGAATTTGTCCGCCCCAGGTACGTGAATCCAATCATTGTTCCCGACACAACAGCGCTGTTTCACTGTCCAATGAATAACAGCGATGTTTTTTGGGAGAAAGGGGATGTGTTCAATCCTGGAGTCGTGGTAAAAGGAGAAAAGCTACATCTCTTGTACCGCGCAGAAGACAACTCATCGGTGGGTATAGGTACGCGTGTTTCAAGAATCGGATTGGCCGAATCCCCTGATGGATATACAATGAATAAAAGGAACGCTCCGGTGATCTACCCGGATAGCGACCAGAACAAAGCATACGAATGGCCGGGAGGATGCGAGGACCCCCGTATAGCAGTGACCGAAGAGGGTACTTTTGTGCTTTTTTACACTTCGTGGGACAGAAAAACGGCCCGATTGTGCGTAGCTACCTCTACAGACTTGATTCACTGGGAAAAACAGGGGCCTGCATTTGCTAAAGCATACGAAGGCCGCTTCCTGAATGAGTGGTCAAAAGCATCCAGCATCCTGACCTGCCTGAAGAATGATCGACAGGTCATCAAAAAGATAAATGGACATTACTTCATGTATTGGGGCGAGTATGTGATTTATGGTGCTACATCTACCGACCTGCTCAACTGGACGCCCATTCTGAATGAAGACAATGAACTGGCGGTCTTGATGTCACCCAGAAAGGGTTGTTTCGACAGTGATCTGACTGAATGCGGACCTCCTGCCATTTGGACGGAAGAGGGTATTATTCTGTTGTATAATGGAAAGAACAAAGAAGGAGAGGGTGATCACCAATATGCACCGAATGCATACTGTGCCGGACAGGCTCTATTCGATAAAAATGATCCTGAAAAATTGATTACACGACTGGATAAACCTTTTCTGTTTCCCGAAGAAGAGTTTGAGAAGAGCGGACAATATCCTGCCGGAACAGTCTTTATTGAAGGGTTGGTCTATTTTCAACAAAAATGGTTTCTTTATTATGGATGTGCCGATTCAAAAGTGGCAGTGGCCGTATATGACCCGTCCACACAACAATGAAAAAATTTAGTATCATGCGGAAAAGTATCTTGTTTCTTTTATGCGCTTTTTGCAATTTCTATTTTTTGATTGCCAAGCCGATCAGTCTTGTGGATCTGCGTTGTGAGAACCTCATAAATCCAATAGGCATAGATAACCTGGCGCCACACTTCAGTTGGAAATTAAAAGGGGATTCCATCGCGAGGCAACAATCCTTTGAAATTCAGGTCGCTACAGATAGTGTGCTGTTTGATAAAGGGAAAGCCGATTTGTGGAATACCCGCATTCACTCATCCGCCTCGGTGATGGTTCCCTATCAGGGAGCCTCCTTGAGATCCCGCTTGCTTTGCTATTGGAGGGTACGCGTATGGGATGAGCATGGGAAAACTTCTGATTGGAGCCCTGTGCAACGTTTTGCTGTGGGTATCGTAGCGAAGGATTATCTGAAGGGAGCATATATTGGATTGGGTGGGGGAGATGTCAGATCGCCTCTCCTGAGAAAATCATTTGTTGTCAACGAACGAGGTGTCACATTCTTGCATGTCAATTCTTTGGGTTATCACGAAATATACATCAACGGGAAAAAAGTAGGAGAGGATGTGTTATCGCCTGCCGTATCGCAGTTAAATAAACGTTCGTTGGTGGTTACCTATGACGTGACCTCTTATCTGCAGCAGGGAAAAAACGAAATCGTGCTATGGCTCGGACAGGGATGGTATAAGAAGACAACTTTCGGAGCTGAACACGACGGACCGGTAGTAAGAGCCGAAATGTGTACCCTGCAGCAGGGGAAATGGCGACAGATTGTGGCGACAGATGCTTTCTGGAGCGGTCGCGCGAGCGGATACGCAGACACTGGAACATGGCAGGCCCTGCAGTTCGGAGGAGAAAGAATAGACGGTCGACTTCTTCCGGCTTGTTTGACATCCGAGAACCTGGATAGATTGAAATGGGAGCCGGCAAAAGTGATGGCCATTACGCCTCATCAGGTTTCATCTCAAATGTGTGAAACCAACAGGATACAGGAGGTACTTTCCCCAAAGAGTATCGAAGCATTGGGCAACGATACCTGGCTCGTAGATATGGGAAAAATGGTGACGGGATGGTTCGAACTGTCGGTTCCTGCACTCAATGCAGGACACGAGATCGTAGTTACATACAGCGATTTCATGACCAAAGAGGGTCAAATTGAAGAGCAGGGTGAACGGGATCTATACATTGCTTCCGGCAGGGAAGGGGATCTGTTTCGAAATAAATTCAACCATCACGCTTTCCGTTATGCCAAGATTGCCAATCTGCCGGAGAGGCCCACTTCCAGTCAGATAAAAGCATATCTGATACACGGTGATTATCAGCCGGCGGCAACGTTCAGATGTTCCGACAATGAGCTGAATGCTATTCATGACATGGTCAATTATACCCTGCGTTGTCTCACATTTAGCGGTTATATGGTGGATTGTCCCCATCTGGAGCGCACCGGTTACGGCGGCGACGGGAACTCATCAACACAAGCGCTCCAGACGATGTTTGATGTATCGCCCACCTATATGAACTGGTTACAGAGCTGGAAAGATGTAATGCGTGAGGGAGGCAGCTTGCCTCATGTGGCGCCAAATCCCGGTGCAGGAGGTGGGGGACCTTATTGGTGCGGATTCATGGTGCTGGCTCCCTGGCGGACTTTTGTCAACTATGGCGATCCCCGTCCCCTGGAGCTCTACTACGATGCAATGAAACAGTGGATGAGCTATGTGGATAAATATACCGTGGAGGGCTTGTTAAAACGCTGGCCGGATACCCCCTACCGTGACTGGTATCTGGGGGACTGGCTTGCTCCATACGGAGTGGATACCGGTGCTCAGTCTTCCATTGATCTGGTGAACAACTGTTTTATCAGCGAGTGTTTGCAAACACTGGAGAAGATTGCCTTACAACTTGATAAGCCGGATGAGGCACAGCTTTTTGCCGATAAAAGCGCTGTACTGAACAAGTTGATTCATCAAACATTCTTCGATGCCGAAATGAATATCTATGCCACAGGATCGCAGCTCGATATGTCCTATCCCATGCTGGTGGGAGCAGTGCCAGAGGAGTTGATCGGAAAAGTGAGAGATCAGTTGATTTCCCGGACCAAGGAGCAGCACAAGGGTCATATTGCAGCCGGATTGGTTGGAGTGCCCATTCTAACTGAATGGACAATCCGGAACAGGGAAGCAGATTTTATGTATGACATGTTAAAGCAGCGGGATTATCCCGGTTATCTCTACATGCTCCAAAACAATGCCACCACCACCTGGGAATACTGGAGCGGTGAACGCAGCAGGGTTCATAATTGCTACAACGGTATTGGTAGTTGGTTCTACCAGGCTGTGGGAGGAATCCGCCCCGATGAGCAGTACCCTGGTTATCAGCATGTTTTTATTGAGCCGCAGATCCCCGAAGGAGTGACATGGGCGCATACGACCAAGGAGACTCCCTACGGGACCATCATCCTGAAATGGGAAGTGAAAGACAACGTGCAACGGATGCACTTCTTGTTGCCCGCGGGAGTGGAGGCTACAGTTCTTGTACCCAAACATACACAAAAAGGGACACTGAATGAGGATGAACTTTCTTTGGAGGGCGACCTCTTTCTGAAAAGTGGCACATACGATGTAGAGTTTGTGTTGCCGCAGCCGGGTTTGAATTAGAAAAGAAATTATCTCATTTATATCAATTATAGAATGAAAAAAATTGTAGTCGTTATTTATCTGCTGTCAGTCGCCCTTCATATGAGCGCACAAAGTATTCCCGTTTTCAAAGAGGGCGAACGGGTTGCTTTTATAGGAAACAGCATCACCTGCGGTGGTCGTTATCACTCTTATATCTGGCTTTATTATATGACCCATTTTCCGGGAATGCGGATCGATATCTTTAATGAAGGGATCGGTGGTGATGTGGTACAACAAATGTCACAGAGAATGGATAAAGTGTTTGAGCATCGTCCCACCATTGTGACCCTCACTTTTGGGATGAACGATGTGGGGTATATGGATTTTACGCTTCCTGGAAATGATACAATCGGAGAGAGAAATGTAAAAACCTCCCTGAATCATTATCAACAGATGGAGAAGATCCTGAAAAAACAACCGCGCGTAAAAAAAATACTGATTGGTAGTTCACCGTATGATGAAACTTCAAAACTGAATAAAGTCCCTTTTCCTGGGAAAAACAATCTGATTGCGGATATCTCAGATTATCTGGCGAAGCGAGCTGCGGATAATCAATGGTATTTTATTGATTTCAACCGTCCCATGGTCGCAATCAATCAACGGGAACAACAGTTTGATTCTACCTTCACTTTGTGCGGACGTGATCGCATTCATCCTTCCACAGACGGTCATCTGGTCATGGCTTATCTTTTCCTAAGAGCACAGGGTCTGGCTGGTAATCCGGTCGCTGATATTTCCATCTATGCTGCAGGGAAAGCCATTACGCATGCAGTGAATTGTACTGTTTCAGATCTTTCTGTTTCTGCACAAAATATTTGTTTTACTTATCTGGCAAAATCACTTCCTTTTCCTATCGATTCATCCTATTATGACAATGAATTGCACAATCAGGCTGATGGCTTGAAGGTGATTCCATTTATGGAGGAGCTGAACCAGGAAGTATTGACTGTAGCAGGGTTACCAGATGGATACTACTTGCTAAAAATTGGAGGAAAGGAGATTGCCCGTTTTACGGCATACCAGTTAAGACGGGGAATCAACCTGGCTTCTTATGGAAATACCCCGCAATACGAGAGAGCACAGAAAATAGCCAGGTTGAACGAGCAGCGCTGGTTGATGGAAAGGGAAATGAGAGAGTATTACTGGATGGAATATCATTTGATGCGTAGAACAGGAATGTTGTGGAAAGGAGATGAAGCGGCTGTGGATACGCTCCTTAAATACCGAGAGATTGATCCGTTTGTGAACTGGAACCATAAATACTGGCTTCATTTAAGGAGTGAAAGTGTTCGTAAAAATACCATCGAAGAACAACAGCATCTGACCGATCAGATATACCGCGAAAATAGACCTGAAGCATTGAAGGTTGAACTGATCAAACTCTGACACATGAATTTAATCGATGCATTCTGTCAACATAAAAAATATACATAAAAAATATACATAAAAAAATAGAGTCTTAAAAAAATGAGTATTTATTTGAATAATGGTTTACTATGAAGAATTCTTTGAAATTTACTTTATTCCTTTTTTTTGTCTGGAGTCTGGCCTCTTGCAACAATGACTTTCTGGATCAGACCCAAACGACAGATTTGGATGAGAACAAAGTCTTTTCCGACAGTGCGTATACCGCCGGTTTTCTAACCCAGATCTATGTGGATGTAGGATTTGATACCGACCTCAACCGCTTCAATGGCTGGGGTACGAAAGGAGGAGGGTTGCAGGTTGCCAGCGACGAAGCTGAGTTTGTTCAGTCGAATGCCATTTCCACCGGGATGATGTTTGCTACCGGAACCATCAATCCTGTGACGGTCACGGCAGATGTCTGGGAAAAATGTTACCGGAACATCCGTCGGGCGAATGTTTTTTTGAAAAAAGTTGACGGAGCGCCGATTATTGAATCCACAAAACAACAGTATAAATCGGAAGCCAGAGCGCTCAGGGCATGGTATTATTTTATCCTTTTACGTCACTACGGAGGGATACCGTTGATTGGAGATGAGGTCTATGGTGCGGAGGATGAAATGAAAACCAGTCGCAACACTTTTGCCGAGTGTGTGGATTACATTGTAACAGAGGCCGAAGCAGTCCTGAAATCACATACCCTGCAACCACGCACAAGGGGTCGTAACAATGGAAGGGTGAGCGAAGCTGTTTGCAGGAGCCTGATATCCCGTGTCTTGTTATATGCAGCCAGTCCTTTATACAACGGGAGCGGATTTGGTACCGAAGATACAAAAGAACTGCTGGGTTATCCCACCTACGATGAGAACAGGTGGAAACTGGCACTCGACGCGGCAAGGAATATGCTGACGATGAGCGGTAACTTCCGATTGTTTGATTATCATTTGAATGATCGCAAGGAATATGAACCGGGATTTGGATTTTACGCGATCTTCTTTCCGCCCGATTTTAATAATATTACGCAATACGAAGGGCAGACATTTGATATGGGAGCCTATTGCGAATTGATTTTCGAGAAAAAAGATCGTCATGGTGTCACGGTGATGTCTTTTCTGGATCCTCCTTCATGCGGCGGTGGCGGCGATGCTGGTTATGTATACGGTGATCTTGCCAATGCCTTTCCGATGATTGACGGTAAGCCGATAGGTGAAAGTGCATATCCCTACAATCCGTTGCGGCCCAACCTGAACAGAGATCCCCGGTTCGCAAATACGGTGATCTATGACAGTTGTAAGGTTTACAGCGGAGGCAATGCAGATCATATTGTATACACCCGTCAGGGTAGGGGGGCTACGCAGGATGCGGTGCACAGCGGGACTCCCACCGGGTATTATATCCGCAAAATGATTCATCGGAATGCTTCTGCCAATTATTGGCTCGAGCCGCCACAGAATCGTCCTCTGATAAGATATGCAGAGATATTACTTAACTATGCCGAAGCGGCCAACGAGTTTTTTGGCCCTGATTATACTGAGTTCCTTGGTGAACAGGAGATGAGTGTCTATACAGCCTTGAAACTCATTCGAAAACGCGCTGGTATCCAAGCGGGTGAAGATGGAATGTATGGTCTTAAATCCCATATGAGCAAGGAGGAGATGAGAGATGCTATTCGTCTGGAACGTCGTCTGGAACTTGCATTTGAGGGTTTCCGATTCTTCGACGTGCGTCGCTGGAAGATCGCAGAGCAGACAGACAATGTCATGATGCGTGGAATGGAAATTACCAGAGAAGCAAATGGTAATAAAACCTGGCGTGAGTTTGATGTGAGAAAACATGTATTCCGTCAGGGTATGTACTTTTGGCCTATCCCCTATCAGGAGACAGTAAAATCGCCAGATTTGTTACAGAATCCTTTTTATGATTAATAGTGTGAGCGTAAAAAAATAAAAGAATCATATGAAAAACAAGATAATAAAAGTGGCTTTTGTGCTGCTCTCCATGATCGTGTTGAATGCATGTAACAAATTTAGTGCGACGGAGAGCGACGTGTATGAAGAAACTCACAAGGACTTGAGCGGGATCTGGAAGCTGGAAAAAGTAACACGCAACGGAATTGATATTACCGGACTGATGGACTTTTCCAAATTCAGCCTCGAACTGAAAGAAAATGGAAACTATGTGATTGAAAACTACCTGCCTTTTGTGGTAAAAAATAACGGGAGATGGCAAGTGGACGATCCTCTTTACCCTTTTCACCTGATATTTGAGGAAGAAGGGGGAAGCTCGGAGGAAGTAAACGTTGAAATTGAATATATGATTGTAAACGGAAAGCGTTCACTCTCTATTGACCTTAGTCCTGGCTGTTTCAGCAACGTTTATACTTATGTATTTAACAGAACAGATCAACAATAAAAAGGAGATAATCTGATGAAAAAAATGATACAAACAATCCGGGAGAAAAAAGCATTCTACACGATTTTGCTTTTGCTGGGATTAATCATGTTTAGCTGTGTATACCTTGATTCAGTAAAAGTAACGCAGATATATGACGGAGAAGAAGTAGCCTGGGCAAAAGCGGGAGACATCGCTACATTTACGCTCAAGGGACACATTGAATGCCATGAAGATCATAACGGTGTAAAATTTGTGGTGGGTTTCCTTGCTCCAAAGAGTTGGAAAGTGTCGCAGAACGCGAAGGTTACCTACAAAAATGACCTTGCTGAGGATCCCAATCAGGAAAAAACCATGTCATTAATTCCAGAAACATCCTTGCCCAAGAACGGCGGAGGACGCACCTGGGTGGAAGCATTGACACAGGAGTATGGTGTGGGTCCCAACGTGCTGGATGACATGGAATGGGTGGTTTTTTGGACCGACGACTCATGGGATATCGTCAATAATGCCAATCCCAATTATACCATTTACATTCGGACGAATGTGGGAGAACAAAATATGAAAGCAACGCTGGGATTCTTTGTGAATCACACCGATGATGGTTTTAGCAACGGTGGTGATCATAAAAAGGTGAAATTCAGCGATGAATGCTTCGAAGTCGTGGATGGAAAAGGTCTTACAATCGACTATTGCAATGATCACTACAATAAAGTGCAGCCACTGGCATCGTTGCAGGATGATTTTGTGACTTTCAGTTTCAATGGTGCCGTAAACCTGGATAATGCACTCTCCAAATCGGGAGAAGTCTACCTGAAAGCAATTGCTGTCACTGATGCTGGGAATCGTTACACAGTGAATGAAAAGAGTGGAAAAACACAGTTGACAAAAGAAAACGCCTTTTCTGATACCTATAGTATTACAATCTGGCCTTCAGATTTTTTCAGTGTCAATGATGATGAACACATTGTATCTGTGGATTATTGGTTCACAAATAAAAATGAAACCATTGTGATCTCCAAAACGGATGATGATGCCCTTCTGGGTGAAGAAAACCCGGAAGAGATGGCTCCCTTTTATTTCGAGTTTTTGTGTGAATGATTCATCATTGTTTAAAAACTAAAATTATTTGTATGTACACAATTTCATTTACAAAAAAATACTGCCCTTTATTTGTTTGCGTCATCTGTTGCTTTTGCATGGGCCTGGGACCGATAAAAATGATGGCACAGGATAAAGGGAATGCAATGTATACTTGCAGGATTCTGGACCAGGCGAACAACCCTGTGTCAGGTGTTGTGATCAGAGCAAAGGGAGAAAATGCCTTTTCGCAGACGAACAGTGAGGGCTTTTTTTCCTGTGAATACGAAAAAGGAAAAATAATTACACTTACTCATCCCGACTACCTCTACAAGGAAATCACGTTGAATGTATCACAGGAGAACAGTGGGGAGAACTTGATTTATCTGACAGAGAATGCTTTGCAGAACAATCAACCTGTTACCGGACCTTATGGCGAAAGTAAGCCAAAAGATGCTTTTTTGGGGGCTTCATCTACCGTATACACGGACGACCTGACAAAAACTGTTTCGTCAACCATTTTAGAAGCTTTGCAAGGACGGTTGACCGGACTGTATATTTCGCAATACCGAGGTACCCGCTTAACGGAAAGTGACAATTCGCAGTTTTTTCTGAACTCCCGGGGAAATTCCCCGATTGTGGTCATTGATGGAGTGCAGCGTGATCTGTTATCGATTGATCCCGAAGCAATAGAGTCTGTTTCTATTCAAAAAGATGCACTTTCCTCCATGTTTTTAGGAATGCGAAGCTCACGGGGCGCACTGATAATTACGACAAAGAATCCATCGAAGGGAGCTTTTCACCTCTCATTAACAGGACAGTTTGGGGTACAAAGCATGATTAACAAGCCAAAGCCACTCTCTGCCTCACAATACGCTTATATGTTAAATGAAGCATTGTCGAATGATCATAAGGAGATTTTTTACAATTACGATGATTATGCAAAATATCTCGATCAGAGCAGTCCTTTCACCCATCCCGATGTCAACTGGCAGAATGAATTGTTGAATGACCATGCCACTACACAGTCTTATAACCTGAATGTATCGGGTGGAGAGAGGGTCGCACAGTACTATATCAGTCTTGGGTATCATAACGAAAACGGATTATTTAAGACTGACCCGGCCAACAGTTACAATACCAATTTTCAGTTTGAGCGTTACATGATCTCTTCAAAGGTAAATATAAATGTCACGGAAGATTTTACCGCTTCCCTCACTGCACTGGCCCGTTTACAGGAAAACAACCAGCCGGGAGGTACAGGTACTGGATACAGTGATTTGTTGAATGCCATTTACACCACACCCAACAATGCTTATCCGGTGAAAAACCCGAACGACAGTTGGGGTGGCAATCTTACTTTCAACAACAATTTGAAGGCCCAGACTCTTCATTCCGGTTATATTGCCGACAACTCAAGGGATATTTTGGGGACCATGAACCTGAAGTATGATTTTCACAAAGTGGTAAAAGGATTGAGTGCACGTTTCATCGGAAGTGTATCTACCCAAAACCGGTCTTCCGTTACCCGAACCAAAAGGGCACCGGTCTATCAGTTGAAGCTGGAGGAGGGATCCGTGGAACCTTCCTATACGATGTATGGTTCTTCCTCTCCTCAAAGTAATAATTTCTTCGCCAAATCAAATTATCAGTATATGTATGGTCAGTTTGCCATGGATTACACGCGTCGGTTTGACAAACATAATTTTCAGGCCACCTTGCTGGGAGATACAAGAACAGAACTGGTAAATAATGAACTGCCTAAAATTCCCTCCAACGTGATGGAAACATTGTCATATGATTATGATGACAAGTATTTCGTGCAGTTGGCATTGACCGAGAGCTATTACAATCGGTATGCCGAAGGGCGTCGCTGGGGTACATTTCACGCCGTGGGTCTTGGATGGGACATCAGTAAAGAGAATTTCATGTCTTCGTTCAATAAAAACATCAATCAGTTCAAACTGCGTGGCGTATATGGTAAAACAGGAAATGGCATAGACAATACGGGTTACTACGACTGGCGACAGACCTTCGAGCAGATTACTACAGCTGCTTATCCCCAGGGTTCCTCAATGAGCAACGGATACTTCACTCGGGAGTACGGCGCGCTGGCGAATCCTTTTATAACATGGGAAAAATCACAAAAGGTAAATCTGGGTCTGGATGCATCTTTCTTTAACCGTCGCCTGCAATTGACTGTCGACTACTATAATGATAAATATTATGATCTATTGCAAACACGGGGCAAGAATATAGAGCTGATGGGTATTTCTTTCCCTACAGAAAATATTGGAAAAGTGCGAAGATTTGGAACAGATGTTTGGTTGACTTACCAGGACCATGTCGGCTCACTCAATTATTACTTGTCGGCCAATTGGAGTACGGAGCAAAGTCGTCTCCTGTTTAAGGACGAACAAAATGTACCCTATGATTATCTGCGGGAAACAGGTCGTCCTGCAGGGGCACTTTTCGGACTTGTAGCAGACGGATTTCTTACAGCTGGCGACCTGAAGAACGGTTATCCCGTGATGGAGGGTTATGAAAACATTCAGCCCGGAGATGTGAAATATGTGGACATGAATAAGGACGGTACCATTGATGAGTTTGACCGAACTGTGATTGGCGGAGATAAACCCTTCAGCTACTTTGGTGCGAACTTGGGTTTTGAGTGGCGCGGAGTTGAATTCTCCATGTTATGGCAGGGGGCCTACAACCGGGATATTTATCTCAGTGACAGAACCCTCACCGAAGGATTCCAATCTATCGGGCAGAGCTATGGACAAGCGTATCAGGTTCTATTAAACAGATGGACACCGGAGAACGCTGCCACAGCCACTCTGCCGCGACTCTCTGCCGGAGGAAACGGGTATAACCATCAATACTCCTCACTCTGGATGAAATCGGGTAATTTCTACCGCCTGAAGAATATCCACCTGGCCTATTCACTGCCGGTATCTGTTTCTCAAAGATTGCTGGGAGGTGTGAGGGTGAAACTATTTGTAAGTGGACAGAATCTTTTTACAAAATCAGCGCAGAACTGGGTCGATCCTGAGGTCAGTTTTACCAGTGCTCCATTGCAGCGTTGTGTGAGTACCGGAATTAATTTCAAATTTTAAATCAAGATTTACATGAAACGATTGAAATATTTTGTATGGATTGTCGGAATCATCTTCTTTACACAACTCTCGTGTACAGATAATTACGAAAGTCTGCCTGTAGACAGGTTTACCGATGAGTTTGTTTTTTCAACGACTGACTCTACGGGCAAACAGGCGCGACAATTCCTGAACATGATTTATGAGCAATTGCCAAACAGACACAATGGTGTGGGCGGTGACTATCTTGAGGCAGCTACAGATAATGCCCTTTCCATTGCCCTGGATGATGAACCCGATGTATATAAACTGTTGCTGGGAAGATATACAGCAAGCAACCGGATAAACTCTGATATGAAATGGGGCGATTATTATGCCTCTATTCGCAAGGTCAACATCCTGATCAAAAATATCGATGTGGTACCGTTCAAAAGCTTTTATACCGATGCTTTGGGAAATAAACGACCCTTGAATGCATCGATGAAGGCCGAAGCACGTTTTTTAAGAGCTTACTTCTATTTTGAACTACTTCAACGTTACGGGGGGGTACCCTTGATCGGAGATCAGATCTTCGGACTCGAAGATAATCTGGAGCTCCCAAGGAATACATTTTCCGATTGTGTGGATTATATCGTGAATGAAATTGAGGAGATCAAAGATTCACTTCGTACCATTCCATTTGAATACCCTGAGGAGTTTGCGCACGTAGCAACCCGCGAAGCGGCATTGGCCTTGAAGACCAGGGTGCTTCTATATGCTGCCAGTCCTCTGTTTAACGGAAACACCCTGGAAGAAGGAAATGAGCTGGTAGGGTACGCTTCTTATAAACGTGAACGCTGGAAGTATGCTGCCGATGCGGCAAGAAGTTTTATGGATACGTACGGTGAGAATGGCAGCAATGTATTCAAGTTGGCTCCCGATTTCCGTAAGATTTTTACCAACTGGTACGGGGGAGATAATCCTGAGTTGATCTTCTTCCGGAATACCGGAAACAACACAGGATTGGAAACGGTAAACGGACCTTTGGGCTTCTCTGGTATCAGGCTCGGAAACGGACGTACCAACCCCACTCAGAACTTGGTGAATGCTTTCCCGATGAAAGACGGGTTTGCACGTGGCGAAAGTCCGAAATACGCATACAATCCTCAAAGACCTTATGATAACCGTGATCCCAGACTCGACCAGACAGTCTTGCACAACGGATCGAACTGGCTTGGCACACAGTTGAAAACCTATCAGGGAGGGCCTCACAATCCTGCTGCTACAGGTCAGTACTCAAGAACCAGTTACTATATGCGAAAGTTTCTGGGTGATTTTGAGAATGCTGATCAATATGGCAATACGCTTCACCTGTGGATCATGTTCCGGTATGCGGAGATACTACTCAATTTCGCTGAAGCAGAAAATGAATATCTGGATACACCCTCCGACGAGATATATGATGTGCTGATTGCATTGCGCAGGAGAGCCGGAATTGAACCCGGAGACAACCAGAAGTATGGTCTGGAAAGCAACATGTCACAAAGTAAAATGCGCGAAGCTATTCAGAATGAAAGACGCATCGAGCTGGCATTTGAAGAGCATCGCTACTGGGATATACGTCGCTGGAGGATTGCCGAAGATGTTTTCTCGGAACCGGTCAAAGGAATGCAAATTGTCCTAAGCCAGGGCAACCCTTCTTATCAGGAGATCAATCTGATTCAGGCTCCTTTCAATGAGAGGCGCTATCTCTATCCCATTCCCTATTCCGAAGTGAACAAGAATATAAATATGGTTCAAAATCCAAAATGGTAATTTTATGAAACGAACAATCATCATACTATTCTATCTACATATCATCACCCTTCTCATCGGACAGACCAACATCCTGAAAGGAGTTGTTACTGCCACCGACGGTGAGCTTCTGATCGGGGTAAATATTAAGGTGAAAGATACGGGAAGAGGAACAATTACAGATATTGACGGAAATTTCCAGCTTGCTGTGGAGCCAGGAGAACATTTGGTGCTAACTTATATTGGTTTTAAAGACCTGGAATATGTGGTGGGAGCACAAAAAAATGTACAGATCGAGCTGGAACCCGACCAGACAAGCCTGGATGAGGTACTTGTTGTGGGTTATGGAAAAGCAAAACGTATCACCATGACCGGAGCTGTGAGCGGAGTTACTGCCCGCGAACTGCGCACTGTACCTACAAGCAACATCCAGAATGCCTTGTATGGAAAACTGCCAGGTTTTTTTACACAACAAACTTCGGGACAACCGGGTAAGGATGCTTCAGATTTCTTTATTCGTGGCAAGAGTTCACTGAATGATGCAGGTAACCAGCCGTTGATCATCGTGGATGATGTGGAGTATTCCTATGATCAGCTCTCACAGATCAATGTCAACGAAATTGAAAGTATATCTATCCTCAAGGATGCATCTACCACGGCTATTTATGGCATCAAGGGTGCCAATGGAGTACTGGTTGTGAAAACCCGCAGAGGGCTTGAAGGAAAGCCACAGATCAATCTGCGTATGGAAGGAGGGGTGCAAACGCCTGTTCGTACGCCCAAATTTCTGAATTCTTACGAAACAGCTTCCCTGGTGAATGAAGCTTATACAAATGACGGTTTGCAACCCTTGTTTTCTGATGAGGACCTGCAGGCATTCAAAGATGGTTCAGACCCCTACGGACATCCGGATGTGAACTGGTATAATGAGATCTTTAAAAAGATTGCTTTCCAGGAGAACGTGAATGTCGATATTTCTGGAGGAACGGCCAAACTGAAATACTTTGTTTCTACGGGTTATTTTTCACAAAATGGATTGGTAAAGGACTTTTCCAGTGCTAATGACGATATCAATACCAATTATTTTTATCGTCGGTTTAATTACCGTACGAATCTCGACTTTGACATCACCAAAAGCTTGAATATGCGCCTGGATGTGACCTCGCGTTTCATGAATATCAATGAACCGAATAACATGAACGCAACAGGTGAAATATATAATTTCTCCAAAATGCGTCCCTATTCGGCACCGTTTCTAAACCCCAATGGTTCTTTTGCTTATTTATATGATACGGACTCCCATAGTCCTACTTTAAATGCAAGACTGGCTAACGAAGGATACAAGCGAACCCGCCGGAACGACAACAATATCTTGTACGGCGCAAACTGGAAAATGGATTTTATTACCGAAGGACTTAGTTCCAACTTCCGTGTAGCATACTCGAATATTTATGAGAATAACCGGTCGGTATACCGTTTCAGTGATGGCTATCCCACCTATCATTATGATCCGGAAACAGAGATCTATTTCATCAATCCCAACGGAACATATGCCTATGGCACCTACGGAATAGGGGGAGGCATCAACCAATCGGTGAAGGACCTGAACATTCAGGCATCCTTGAACTATGCACGTACATTCAAGGAAATTCACGACGTGAGCGCCATGCTGCTTTATAATCGTCAAAGCCGAACTACGGAACACACGGGACAGAAGATACCTGAAAACTTTGAAGGATATACCTCCACTATTGGTTACAAATACAAGAATAAATATCTGATCGATTTCAATATGGCGTATAACGGGTCGGACCGTTTCGGACGCGACAACCGCTTTGGGTGGTTCCCCGCAGTGGGAGTAGGATATAGCATTTCAGAAGAATCTTTTTTCAAAAATCGGTTTTCCTTTGTGCAGCTGATGAAAGTAAGAGCTTCCTACGGATTGGTCGGCTCTGACATCGCACCAGGGGGACGTTATCTCTATAATCAAGTGTACGAGGCGGGTGACAACTATTATTTCGGCGACAGGGCACAGACTTTCCCAGGGTATAGAGAAGGGGATCTGGGCAATGAACACGTGACCTGGGAGAAGGCCAGAAAATTAGACTTGGGACTCGATTTGAATATTTTCGATAAGATTTCTTTTACCATCGACTATTTTTACGATGAACGCTACGACCAGCTGGTAAGGCGAAACGATACACCTTTGTTGCTTGGTATTGGCACTGCCCCCTTGAATGTGGCACGTACAAACAACCGGGGTGTGGACGGTCAGTTGGGCTATCAGACTCGTGTAGGTTCAGTGAATATTAATACAAATCTGGTGTTTTCCTACGCGAAGAATAAGGTAATCTACAAAGCAGAGGCGCAACAGAAGTATGACTGGCTTGCAGAAACGAGAAAACCCATTGGACAACCTTTCGGTTATATCAACATCGGTTATTATACACCGGATGAGATACTGAAAATTACGGAAGGTGCTGAAGATGCCCCGGCTGTCCCCAATACCGATATTCCGGTACAGGCAGGAGACCTGAAGTATATGGACCTGAACAACGATGGGGTCATCAACGATTATGACAAAGGAGCTATCGGCATGCCCAACCTGCCGAATACCACACTGGGATGGAACATAGGAGGCAACTGGAACGGATTTAGCTTGAGTCTGTTGTTCCAGGGTTCGTTCAACTACAGCTTCAGTGTGGTAGGTACAGGTATAGAACCCTTTAAAAGCCAGTTTCAGCCACTTCATATGAAACGCTGGACATTGGAGAGTTATCAAAACGGGGAAGAGATTGAATTCCCCCGCTTGACCAGTAATCCGGCGACTATCAACAGTGCAGAGAACTATATGTCGGATTTCTGGTTGATTGATGCATGGTATGTTCGGTTGAAGACGGTGGATTTTTCCTATCAGTTCCCGAAAAGAATGCTTCCCGGCTTTCTAGATTCGGTCAGGATTTACGTGAATGCTTATAACTTACTTACGTTGACAAACTATAATAAATATCAACAAGATCCCGAGATCTCCACAAACTCTGCAGGTGATGCCTATATGAATCAACGGGTATTTAACCTGGGATTTCAGGTATCTTTCTAAGAATGAGTCGTTGATATGTAATTGAAAGTTACTTTTTAAAAGAGAGAGATGTGGCATGGCTGTATGTAGAAGCAGAATTGCCTGCCGAATGCAGTCATGCCATTGTATTGCCTGATTGAATAAACCAATCAACAAAACCGTAAAGAGATGAAAGAGAGTGCTTTGAAGCGGGGAGTAAGTAATTTCTCCAGAAAGCAGTTGACTACCTTCCTTTGGTGTAGTTTTCTTTGTCTATTCTTTATTTCCTGCGAAGAGGAAACAAGACCTCTGCCCAACACCGGCAGAGCTATCAAATCATTTAAAATAAAGAATGGACAGATAGGAGCCGAGAGAGTGAATGTGGATAACTTTACTGTTCATGTGACCATTGACAGGTCCGTGGATCTCACTTCTGTCATTCCTGAGATAACCATATCAGAAGGAGCTTCTATCTCTCCAGCATCGGGAGCGGCGATTGATATATCAAAGAATCTTCAATCCAGTTATGTGGTCACGGCAGCTTCTGGACAGGGCAGGGAGTGGATCATACATTTTGAAATTGTGGACAATGACATCAATACAATGGAATACGGTACCTTTATTATCACCGGTGTGACAGGTAACAAAGTGCCGGGTGTACAAGGCGATTTGTTGTATAATGACAAGTACTGGGATCACGCCGTGATAAATCTTCAAAACAATGAAGGACGCAAATGGCAAAAATGGCACTTTATATTCGAAAAAGAAGAGAATGGGAAAAGATATTTTACACTCAGAAATCTTTTCAGTGGTCTCTACCTTACACTTCATGTTGGAAATGAGACCGATGGTATATCCCTCTTTCAGGATCAGGCATACAGTGAAGACAGAGATAAACAGTTGTGGACCATCCAAACCGCTGGTACAAATAAATACAAGATCATAAACAAGCAGAACGGATTGCTGCTTACTATGGCTGATGGTGAGTTGAAACTACTTGCTGATGGAGACAACATCTCGCAACTGTGGTACCTTAATCCTATTCCTTATGAAAGCTACAGAGATGTGGAGGTGCAGAATTTTTTTAGAAGAAACGAACCCTGGATGGGATCGGTCGCATTTGATCAGGGCAATTCAATCCCCCTCACCTGGGGTGATAACAACGGCAAGATACTGTGGATCACGGAAGATGCATGGGATGCTGCACAGATGCTGGGACCCGATCTGCTCAACGGAAACAGCTTTTTCAGGTACAACAACTCAATAATTCTTCAGCGCTCCAAAGATAATTGGAGCCCTCACGAGGCAGTGAACCTGACAAACCCCGATACACGACATCCCGACAGAGAGTACCAGATGATGGATGTGCAGGAGGGTATGGATTGGACCTGGCCTGGTGTGGGTGTAGAGATCGGTGATAAAGTATATGTGTATGCCGGTGAAGGAAAAGGTCTTGAAGCCATCAACGATGCATTATATGTATTGCATCAGCAAAGCGGTACTTCATGGAAGGTGGAACGCAAGACACCACGCAATGTAGGGGGAGCAGACGGAATGGTCAAGGGTGGTGACGGCTATGTGTATTGCTACAGCCACCAGGCCAATGATGGAATCGGATATACGACCGATTTGTTTATGAGAAGATTTTCGGAAAATAATCCATTGGCTGACTGGACCTTCTGGAATGGAGATGGATGGAGTACGGAACCCTCGAAAAAGAAGTCGATAGCTACTTCCAAAGCCACGACAAGTGTAGTGAAGGTGGGGGATAAGTATCTGATGATGTCCATGGACATGGGTTTCTGGTGTACCGAAGAGCGTAATATTTATCTATCCTGGTCAACGAGTCCCGTAAAACCTTTCTCTGAAAAAATAAAAGTATATGAAATAGAAGAAAATATCAACGGGGGCAAAGCACGTTTTTATACCCCCATCATACATCCTTGGTGCGTGAATGAGCAGAATGAAGTTTTACTCACTTATTCTCTGAACTTCAGTGCTTGTGACCAGCAGGATTACTTTTTTGATGAAAACGGAAACAAAGCAATGAACGCTTATTATTACCGATTGAAAGCGATAAGAGTACCCATGTCGGTGATTGGACTCTAACAAATCAGTTATATATGAATTGCATAATTGGTACAGCAAAAAAAAACATATTTCTCATGTTCATGATTGCAGGCTTCTCGTTGCAAGCGCAACAAGCCTGGTTCGCAGATGGTTATCACGGTGGAATATATGGGCATTATCCCAAGTGGCAGGCAAAATTTATGGTCGATCAGCTAAAAGCCAATCCTGGTTGGGTAATCAATCTGGAGATTGAGCCGGAGACGTGGGATACAATCAGTATAAAGGATGCAGATAATTTTGCTGCATTGCAGGCGTACTACGACAAGGAAGGACGTCATGGCCGGATAGAATTTGTAAATCCCACCTGGGCACAACCCTATTGTTATAATATTTCCGGGGAGAGTATTATCAGACAGTTTTCCTATGGGATTGCAAAAACCCGTGCATACTTTCCCAACGCGACCTTTCGTACCTATGCCGTGGAAGAACCCTGCTTTACGAGCAGTCTGCCTCAGATTTTGAAAGGTTTCGGGTTCAAATATGCCGTATTGCGGAATCCCAATACCTGTTGGGGAGGATATACCAGCGCTTTCGGAAAAGATATGGTCAACTGGATCGGCCCCGATGGTACATCCATATTGGCTGTTCCCCGGTACGCCATTGAGGGACTGTCGAAGGAATCTACCTGGCAAACCGATTCGTGGACCAATTCCAGGGAATTTATTCATGCCTGTTTTCAGGATGGGATACAGTATCCGGTCGGAATGTGTTTTCAGGATGCAGGCTGGGATTTCGGGCCTTGGCGCAATGCATATCAACCGACGGCGTATACCACCTGGACCGATTATATAGAGAGGATAAAGGATAGGGTAGAAGCTTCCGACTGGCGGTTTACGCAGGAGGATATTCAACCGGGACTGGTTTGGGGAGCACAGGTCATGCAGCGAATCGCACAAGAGGTGCGTGTGAGTGAGAACCGGCTTCTTGCGGCCGAAAAAATGGCAACCCTCGATTATTTGTATCACAACAAACCATGGCCTGAAGAGGATTTTGCAGAGGCATGGCGCACACTGATGCTTGCCCAGCATCACGACTGCTGGATCGTCCCCTATAACGGTAAACAGGGCAATACCTGGGCCGATAAAGTCACACGGTGGACCCGCTCCACAAACAGGATAGCGGATGAAAAGATTTTTTCGCTGTTCGGAGAAGCCAAAGAGTCCGCCTTTGTGCGGGTGTATAATACATTGGGCTCTACAAGAAAAGAAAAAGTTGATCTGATTCTGCCGGATTATTTGAAGGAGAACAATCTCACGGTGATTGATACAGAAAACCATGTGGTTCCCTCTCAACTTTCCCTCGATAGCCGGGGAAATAAACTGATTCATTTTGAAGCAGAAGTTTCAGGAATGGGATATACAACTTTCCAATTGAAGAAAACAGCTGTCTCAGTCTCCGATAAAACAGAAATGGTGTGGGATTCAAACGAATGCCTAAAAATTGAAACCAATTATTATTCAGTACTTTTTGATCCCGCGAAAGGGGGAACCATTACAAGCTTGGTTGATAAAAGGAATTGTGGGGCAGAGCTTGTGATGAGCAATCGTTCGCTGAATAACCTGAAGGGTTTCTTCTACCGGGAGGAGAAATTCCATGAAGGAGCCGAGAGTCCCGCCACCCTTTCCGTGGTTGAGGATGGTCCACTCTTCATCACAGTAAAAGTAGAGAACCAAATAGCCGGAAATAGCTATTATCAGCTGGTAACATTCCATAAAAACAATCCGCGGATTGATTTTACCTTGCACATCGACTGGGAAGGTCAGCCCGGAATTGGAGCGTATGATCATCACGACAATTACGAGGCAACAGATCGGCGTAAAGCATTTTACAATGATAAGTTCAAACTACATGTTGAGTTTCCGCTAGATAAAGTGGGAGAGAGATTATTTAAAAATGCGCCGTTTGATGTATGTGAAAGTGAACTGAGGAATACTCTTTTTTCCAGCTGGGACAGTCTCAGGCACAATGTGATTTTACATTGGGTTGATCTGACCGACCAGGTCGGAGAACGAGGCGTTGCCCTTTTCACAGACCATACCACCAGCTACCTTCAACACGACGATCTACCTTTGGGATTAACCGTACAGTATATCGGAAAGGCGCTATGGGGTCGTGATTATAAGGTTCACGGTCCCACTGAGATTCACTATGCATTGTTTCCCCATGCCGGAGATTGGGAAAAAGGGATGGTGCAGCGGGAGAGTGATGCATGGAATGAACCACTGATCGCACAATTCAGTAACAAACTCTCCACTTCTGTCAGAAATCTTATTGAAACGATCGATAGCAATCTTGAAATCTCCTCAGCTAAGATAGAGAATGAGGCGCTGATTGTTCGCTTATACAACAGTTCATCAGACAAAAAACCTCAGAGAATTATCCTGAATGGTGAGGTGGACGGCATTGAACAGATCGATTTAAAAGGAGACAAGATAGCGGATGTAGCTTATGAGAAAAAGGCCAACGGCCAATTGTCCACTGAGATTTCAATTCCTCAGTTTGGATTTAAAACACTGAGAATTAAGAGAATAAAACCTTTTTGATTTATTATAAAAAAAGAGTCTTCCTACACTAAATATTTGACAATGACAGACAAACTATCTTTTTTACCTGTATTACTCCTGTTGTTGCAGGGGTGTATAGGTAATCACATGGAGAAGGGCAGTGATTATGCTATCTATGTGAATCCGTTTATCGGAGCTAGTACCAGCATCGATGCAGCAGGCGTTTATCATGGCTTGGGAAAAACATTCCCGGGTGCAACCACGCCCTTTGGCATGGTACAAGTTAGTCCCAACACAATTACTGGTGGTGACAACGGCTCAGGCTACAGCTACGAACACCAGACCATTGAAGGGTTTGCCATGACCCAGCTGAGTGGTATTGGCTGGAATGGAGATATGGGCAACTTTCTTGTCATGCCTTCAACGGGTGATCTTAAGACAAGTGCGGGCACGGAAGAGAATCCTGATAGCGGATACCGTTCCCGCTACACCAACGAAAATGAAAAGGCAAAAGCCGGCTACTATTCCGTCCTGTTGGACGACTATCATATTATGGCAGAAATGACGGCTACGCAGCGTTGTGGCATGTATCGGTTCACCTTTCCCGAAAACGAAAAATCAAGAATACAGATCGACCTGGCGCGTCGTGTGGGAGGTACCTCTACAGAGCAGCAGGTGAAGGTGGTAGATAAACACACGATTTCCGGCTGGATGAAATGTCCACCCGAAGGAGGAGGATGGGGAAATGGCGATGGAAAATCGGATTATACGCTCTTTTTTTATGCACAATTCGAAAAACCACTTCGGGACTATGGCATCTGGAGTGCTGCCATTCCGGATGACCAGACACGAAAGCTGGAAGATGTGACCAGTCCCGGATATCAACAGATCATTGCAGAAGCTGGAATTAAAAGAAACATCGCGGAAGGGCAGGGAAAACATCTGGGCTTTTTTACCGAATTTCCTACAAAGGAAGGAGACCGGGTGTCGATGAAGGTAGGTATTTCGTTTGTGGATCAGGAAGGTGCAAGGCGGAACCTCGAGGAGGAGATACCCGACTGGGATTTCGACCGAGTAAGGAAGGATGCATATATAAAATGGAACGATTCTCTTGCTAAGATTAAAATTAGCGGCGGAAGCGATGAGCAGAAAAAAGTTTTTTACACCGCTCTCTATCATACGATGATCGATCCAAGGACCTATGAAGATGTGGATAAACAGTACCGTGGAGGCGATCAGGAGGTTCATACGTCAGTCGATTTTACAAAGCGGACTGTATTTAGCGGTTGGGATGTATTCCGCAGTCAGTTTCCATTGCAGACTCTCATCAACCCCACTGTCGTGAATGATATGCTTCAATCGCTCATTACACTGGCTGAGGAGAGTGGCAAAGGTTATCTTGAACGGTGGGAACTGATGAATGCTTATAGTGCCTGTATGATAGGCAATCCGGCCATATCGGTACTGACCGACGCCTATGCAAAAGGAATCAGGGGTTATGACATCCAAAAAGCATATGAGCTGGCCCTTCGCACATCAGAACGAAGTGGAAATGAAAAGCTGGGTTTTGCCGTGCGGAGCGATGCTGTTGATTCGGGGAGTGCCGGTTACGCAACAGGAAACTTCTCCATATCCAATACGCTGGAGCTGAGTTATACCGAGTGGTGCATGTCGCGGTTAGCCGGGATGATGGATCACAAGGAGGATCAGGAAAAGTATCTGTCTCTCTCCCGAAGCTACAGGAATGTATTTGATGCGCAGATGGGTTGGTTCCGGCCCAGAAACGAAGACGGAACGTGGGCTGAATGGCCGGTGAAAGGTAGACTGGAAGAGAGCTACGGCACGGTTGAAAGTAACCCCTATCAACAGGGTTGGTTCGTGCCGCACGATGTGGAGGGGATGGTTGACCTGATGGGGGGCATAGAAAAAGTCTTGCCCGACCTGATCAGTTTCTTTGAGAATGTACCCGATGACATGATGTGGAACGACTATTATAACCATGCCAATGAGCCGGTACATTTCGTCCCCTATCTTTTTAACCGTTTGGGTTCTCCCTGGCTGACGCAGAAGTGGACCCGGGAGATTTGTCACCGTGCCTACAGAAACCGGGTGGATGGGTTGGTCGGGAATGAAGATGTGGGACAGATGTCGGCCTGGTATGTTTTATCGGCTGTAGGCTTGCATCAGGCTTGCCCTGGAGACCTGCGGTATGAGATAACCAGCCCTATATTCGAGGAAATAGAAATTCAACTGGATGGAAAATTTGCTACAGGGAAGAGCTTTCGGATCATTGCAACCAATAATTCTGAAAAGAATGTGTATATTCAGCAGGCAAGTCTGAACGGTGTGCCACTTGAGAGATGCTGGCTGCATTACGATGAGATCATCTCGGGAGGAGAACTGAAACTGGAAATGGGCCCCGAACCCAATATGAATTGGGGAGTATGATGCCGTGCTCTTGCATCTCCCTGTTCAAATAAATGCAATCATGGAAGCGCTCTGAAAAGGTTTTATGGAAGCCTTTTGATGAATAGGATTCATCCAATAAGTTATTTGAGTGTACAAACGAATCAAGCTTAAAAATTATGAGAAAGATTGTAATGATTGTTCTGATTGTAGGAATATTCACCCTTTCGTGTAAAACGGGACAGGAAAATCTGGTTCGATATGTGAATACCTTGCAGGGGACGGATTCACGACCGGATTATAGTTATGGAAATACCTATCCCACTGTGGCCGTGCCATATCCCATGCATGCCTTTTCTCCGCAAACCGGCAAAAACGGCGATGGATGGAAATACCAGTATGAAGCGACCACCATCAGGGGATTTCAGTTGACGCATCAATGCAGCCCATGGGTGAGGGACTATGCTACGATTTCCTTGATGCCGCAAACAGGCAAGCTCACTGTGCATGAGGATGAACGAGCCACAGGCTTTTCACATGACCATGAAACAGCCCAACCTCACTATTATGTCGTGCAACTGGACAACAGCGTAAAAGTGGAGATTTCACCGGTTAAGCGCGGTGGCATGATGCGTTTCACTTTCCCGGAAAAGGAAAAAACCTTCCTCGTGCTGGATGGTTATATCGGCAGAAGCGGTGTGACCATCATTCCGGAAGAAAATAAAATAGTTGGATGGGTAAACAGTGGTTTTCTTTTTCCACAGGAGATGAAAGGCTATTTTGTAATTACTTTTGATCAGCCATTTCTGTCGCACGGTACCTGGGATAATCGCACAAACCAGATCGATCCCCACAAACTTTCAGATGAAGGAGAGGGTAAAGGAGCGTATCTTGCATTTGCCGATGGTGCTACCGTCCAGGTGAAGATAGCGATGTCCTATATCAGTCCGGAACAGGCTGAGCTGACGCTAAGACAGGAATTGGGTAATTTCGACAAACTGGAGGAGGTGAGCAGAGCTGCTGGAAAACTGTGGAATGATCTGCTGAACAGGGTAAAAGTGGAAGGTGATAGTGAAGAGGATAAAGCAACTTTCTACTCCTGTCTGTTTCGCTCCAATTTATTTTCCCACACCTTTTATGAAATCGATGAAGAGGGTGAAGCTTATTACAGAAGTCCCTACGATTTTAACGTCCATGACGGATATATGTACACCGATAATGGTTTCTGGGATACCTTCCGTTCTCAGTTCCCATTGACCAATATCCTGCATCCCTCCATGCTAGGGCGTTATATGCAGTCGTTGGTGGACGCGAAAGAACAATGTGGATTCTTTCCTGCCTGGTCTTGTCCCGGGATGTCGGGTATCATGATCGGCAATCATGCCATTTCCCTGCTGACGGATGCTTGGGCAAAAGGGATCCGTAACTTCGATCCTGCGAAAGTATTGGAACAGTACCATCATGAGATTACCCATGTGAGCTTTTGGAAGGGATCCAGTGGACGCGAAGGCCATGAATACTATTTTGAAAGAGGGTATATCCCCTATGAAATAACCGGAGAAAGTGCTGCCAAAACGTTGGAATATGCGTATGACGACTGGTGTGCGTATCACCTGGCGAAGATGACAGGAAACAAGAAATATGAAGAAATATTCGGTGAGTTGATTTATCATTATCAAAACATGTGGGATCCTGAAACAAAGTATATGCGTGGCAGAAAACTGGATGGCGGTTGGGCTTTTGAAGATTTCAACCCTTACAGGTGGGGCAATCCCTTTACCGAAGGAAATTCCGCTCAATACTCATGGTCTGTGTTCCATGATATAGAGGGGTTGATTAGTCTCATGGGTGGAGAAGATTCGTTCAATGCACGTCTTGATTCATTTTTTCATGGCACAAATGAATACGACAAAGGTGCTTATTTTGAGGTCATCCACGAGATTAAGGAGATGCTTGCAGCCAATATGGGGCAGTACGCACATGGAAACCAACCTTGCCAACATGTACCTTATCTGTATAATTTTTCGGGAGAACCATGGAAATCACAGGCGCAGGTGCGTAAAGTGATGTCGCAGTTGTACAATTCTTCTCCTCAGGGTTATCCAGGTGATGAAGATCAGGGTGGACTCTCTTCCTGGTATGTATTGAGTGCCATGGGGATATACAGTGTTTGTCCCGGAAGCGATCAGTATGTACTGGGCAGTCCCATGTTCAAGAAGGTGACTCTTACCCTGGAAGACGGCAAACAGTTTGTTATCGAAGCCGAAAACAACAGTCCCGATAACGTATACATCACCTATGCTGAATTGAACGGGGTCGCATACACTAAAAACTGGATTGCGTATGCTGATATTGTGAATGGCGGAAAGTTGAAATTGGTGATGAGCAACACCCCCAACAAGGAAAGGGGAACACGCATGGAGGATCGTCCCTATTCAGTCTCAACGGATAAATAGCTCGCTGATTCCGCCACCTTCTCCAGTCCACAATAATGTAGGTTTTATGCTTCAGTGTTCATGAGCCCTGAAGAAACATTTTTTTTACTTAATTTGATATGAATAGATTGAAATTTGGCATGGTGATGATGTCACTGTTGTGCTTGTTTACTTATTCCCCTGCACAGAACAAGAGAGTTTCCTTAAACAGTTCCAATCCCGACATCACTTGGAAATTAATGCCGCAGGCAGAAGTTGAAGTATCCGGATACGAAATTTCTGAGGCCGGATACGTTGCTAAAAATGAGGTGAAAGGGGTAGTACCGGGAGTTGTTTTTACTGCCTATGTGGAAGCCGGACTGGAAAAGGACCCAAATTATGGAGACAACATCTATCGAGTAGATGAAACTTTTTACAACCGTCCATTCTGGTACAGAACCGAGTTTGCCCTGCCGCCGTACCCTAAAGAAGGAGAGCGTGTCTGGCTTCATTTTGATAATATTAACCGGTATGCAGATTTTTATTTTAACGGTGTGAAAATTTCCGGTACAGAGTTGTCCATTAAAGATGTGAGCGGGCACATGCTCCGTTCAAAGTTTGATGTAACAGATTTGATCAGCAAAACAGGAAAAAACGCAATCGCAGTTTTAATCTATGACGCCAATCAGAAAAAGACCCGTGACGCAAAGGATGGATTCGGTATAACCGCCAGCCCCACCTATCTGTCCGCTGCGGGATGGGATTGGATGCCCTATGTACCTGGAAGATTGCATGGCATTACCGGGAATGTATACCTTGAAGTAACAGGGGATGTCGTGATGGAGGATCCCTGGATCAGGTCGGAACTCGAGTCCAACGAGATAGCCGATCTTTCTTTTCAGACCGCTTTGAAGAACTGTTCGAATATGAAGAAAGATGTGACCGTAACCATCACGGTTCAGCCTGGTAACATTTCGGTTTCTAAAAATATTGGTCTGCAAGCTGGAGAAGCAGGAATGGTGTATCTTAATCGAAAGCAATTTGAAGAGCTGATTGTGAAGAATCCTGCCCTATGGTGGCCGAATGGTTATGGAGAGCCTAATCTATACAACTGTCATGTTACCTGCAAAGTGGAGGGCGTGGTGACCGATACGCGTAAGATTACTTTTGGCATTCGGAAATATGATTATCGATTTGAACAGAATGCCGCCGGATGGCCTGTAATGACTTTTTACATCAACGGACAGAAGCTCTTTCTGAAAGGAGGTAATTGGGGTATGAGTGAATATTTGCTCCGAACAAATGTCAAAGAGTATGAACAGAAGATCCGGATGCACAAGGATATGAACTATAACATGATCCGTTTGTGGACGGGCTGTGTAACCGATGACCAGTTTTATGAATATTGTGATAAGTATGGGATCATGGTCTGGGACGACTTCTGGCTCTATGTAGCCTATAACGAAGTAGAGAATGCGGAACATTTTAAGCTGAACGCTCTGGACAAAGTGAAGCGTCTTAGAAATCACCCCTCCATTGCCCTGTGGTGTGGTGCCAATGAAACACATCCAGCACCGGAACTGGATAATTACCTCAGAGGAATTATAGGTTCGGAAGATCATAACGACAGGATGTATAAGTCTTCTTCCAACCAGGATGGCCTGTCGGGTAGCGGATGGTGGGGTAATCAGCCTCCCAAGCGCCATTTCGAAAATTCAGGAAGCAATCTGGCCTGGAACAATCCCCCCTATCCATACGGTTCGGATCGGGGCTATGGTTTGCGATCCGAGATAGGCACAGCTACATTTCCCGTCTACGAGAGTGTAAGGCGGTTTATCCCGGAAGACCAGCTCTGGCCATTGCCAACCGACAAGCAACTGGAAGAGGATGAGGAGAATGTATGGGACTGTCATTTTTTTGGAAAATCGGCTTCCAATGCCAACCCTATCAACTACAAGAAAGCAGTGAATGAGCAGTTTGGTGAATCGGACAACCTGGAAGCCTTTTGTGAAAAAGCGCAGTTCCTGAATATCGAGGTGATGAAAGGAATGTATGAAGCCTGGAATGATAAAATGTGGAATGATGCCACCGGGATACTGATTTGGATGAGCCAGTCGGCATACCCATCCTTTGTATGGCAGACTTATGATTATTACCATGACGCTTCGGGAGCTTACTGGGGTGCCAAAAAAGCGTGCGAACCGTTTCATATACAATGGAACGCTTCCAGCAATAGCGTGAAAGTAATCAATTCATCTTCAGCTAATTTAGAGAATGTTACTGCCACAGCCCGCATCTTTACCCTACAAGGTGAAGAGATGCCACTTTATGGAGATTCAGTGGTTTTGAATGTCCCTTCTGCCAATTTCCAAGAGGCTTTTACATTGAACTTCAATCCATCCAACCTTGCGCGAGGAAAAAAAATTAAGGCGTCTTCTGAAACGACCATCGGTTCAGCTGGGCTTGCGGCCGACGGGTGCGCAGGAAGCCGCTGGGAGAGTGATTATAGCGATTTTGAATGGATTCAGGTAGATCTCGGAGAAATGAAGAAAGTGCAGAAAGTGGAACTGAAATGGGAAGATGCTTACGCTAAACAATATGAAATTCAGGTTTCAAATGATGCTGAGAAATGGAAAACAGTCGCAGAGATAAGAGACGGCAGTGGCAATACCGATGAAATTATCTTCAAGCCGGTTAAAGCACGTTATATACGGATGAATGGACTGAAACGCGGAACAGAATTTGGATATTCCATCTATGAGTTCGAGGTGTATGGAGAAAACAAACAGTTGGATGACCTGACTCCTTTGCATTTTGTGCGTCTTGAGTTGAATGATGCAGCAGGCAGGCTGATATCTGAGAATTTCTATTGGAGAAATGGAGTCAATGAATTGGACTATAGGGATCTCGATGAGCTGCCAGAAGCAAATTTATCTGTCCGTGTTGCGGAGCATCGCTACAATAAGAGTGAGGATACGGAGATGATCTATCTACAAGTGAAAAACAATTCCCCTACTGTTGCTTTCGGTAACCGGCTGAGATTGGTGGATAGCATAACCGGGGAGCGAATTTTGCCTGTAATCATGAATGAGAATTACATCACCTTGATGCCGGGTGAAATGAAACTGATAACCATTGAAGCCGATACCGAACTTTGTAAAAACGGAATTACCCTTCTTCATAAACAGTATAATCAAAAGGAAAAAAAAGTGTTATCGCTGGGTTATAAATAACAATGCTTGTTGATATCAGGTCTTCACCAAGCTTTAGAAAGACAAATTAAAATCGGAAGCATAAGTTGTAGGATTATCACGAATGTGTACTACTTACTTGATGATTCCGATTTTAATTACCTCTTCTTCGAATAGATCGCTTTCTACCAATGCTTTTGCCTTTACTTTACTTTTATAATTGTATACCGTCTGTACGGAATAGTGCAGAAATTCGGCAATCTGTTTTACGTCAATAATCCCCAACTTTATGAGGGCAAATATGCGAAGTTCATTGTTTAATTCATCCCGATCGAGATTATACTGTTCATTGGATCTGAGTAAAGAGTTGAATTCTGTTACAAAATTAGGATAGAGCGACAAAAAGGTTTTGTCGAAATTCGTGTGCAGTTCGTTGATATCATACTCCATTTCATCAGCGGAGAACTTGTGTAAATTTCCCATTTGACCAGTCTTGATGTTCAGATTTACATTTTTTCGATATTTGTGAAGCTTGTTGATATATACGGAACATTGATTCATAAAGTATCCAATGTAGTGTTCTTTCACGATATTAGCTTCATCCAACTTTCTATTCAGTTGAATAAGGTCATCGTTCATCACCCTGAGCTCTTTTTTTGCTCTCGAAACTGCTTTAATCTGAATATACAGATAGGATAAGGTGATAATGAGAAAAATCACAAAAAGGCTTGTAGCGATTGAATATAGTGTTAAATTCTTTTGTTGAGAATGTATCTTCTGTAAATAAGTATCCTCAATAATGGGTTGTATGCGTGCTATGACCGAATTCTTAAACCGTGCATTGTAGAAAAGGGCATCATCCAGGGCCACCCTGATGTAATTATATGCTCTGTCCACATCTCCTTTATGGTATAGTTTTACAGCAAGAGACAATAGCGCTTCATTCTCTTTCACAGCCAGCTCTATGTCTGAAATAGCCGCTATAATTAAATAGTAGGTTTCTTTTTCTGTTTCATTGGTCTTTGCGTAATGTTTTGCCAGATTCATGGCCGCCATGGCATATTGGTGTGTGTGGGGTTGCTGGTGCCAGAAAATTGAATACAATATTTCCTCTGCTGCAGGAAACTGACCGGACAATTGTAACTTATGGGTAAGTTCTTTTCTATACTCTTCCGATTGGTCACTTAGGAGATTCATCACCCTGTCTCTCCATTTTTCCTTCTTTACCTCATAGGGATAAGAATATCTCGAATCATCGATATAGACAATCAGATTCTCAAAGTACCGGATATAATTCCAACAATACCATGCTTTGTAATGATTGGGAAGATGTTCATACTCCATTGACTCGAAAATTTCCGCTGCTTGAAAAAAAAGGCCCGAGAGTGAATAGACATATGAAAGCTGTAGTAGGGATTCGGTAATAATCTCTTCTTTATCTAATTGTTTGCCAATATTCAGATTCTCTTTGATATAAAATTCAGCAGAGTCGCAAATGAAACTATTGTACTGATTGATGATCTCCCAGTTAATATCAACGATATCTGCCGGTTCTCTGAGTTGTAGCTTTTTTTGTTTAAGAGCTAAAATTCCGGCTTCTTTCATCTCCAAAAAGTCAGAACGTTTCAATATGATCTTATCCAACTCCTTAAGTAATGAATCGGATTTATTTTCTAAGCTAAATAAGGAGCTAGGAAGAAAAAAGATCAATATGGCCAGCAGGGGATATTTCACAGTAAACAATACACTTTTATTTATTTACAAAAATTGGATAATTTGCGTGATTAGAAGTACCTCTTTTCGTAATTAACACACTATAGAGTCAATCAGCAAGTGCAATATTAATCAAATTTTTTATAAAACTCAACTTTTGGAGAATTGAAGTCTAATTTTTCTCTTGGTCTTCTGTTTAATTTATGCTGTATATCTTTGATTTCCTTAGCTGAATAGTTGCTGAATGCAGCCCCTTTTGGTATGTATTGCCGGATTAGTTTATTGGCATTTTCCACCGCTCCCTTTTGCCACGATGAATATGGGTCTGTAAAATAGGCCGGCACTTTTAATTTTTTTGTTATTTCCTGGTGAGCTGCAAATTCGGATCCGTTATCGGTTGTTATTGTTTTCAACTTGTCTTTATAGGGCAGCAGCATGGCAATTACTTCCTTGGAAACTTTTTTCGAGTCTTTTTCCATAGGCAGTTTTTTCATCATTATAAAGTTGGTTTTTCTTTCTGTTATTGTCAGCATTACATCTTTTTGTGAGTCTCCTATTATCGTATCCATTTCATAATCTCCAAATCTACTTCCGTCTGCTTCTTGGGGTCTTTCCCTGATGCTTTTTCGGTTAGGAATATTTTTGGCTGACCCTACGGGTCTTTTACGGTATTTGAGTTTGTGGCGGCAGTGTTTGCAAAGGTCTCCTCCTGCTTTTTTATCTTCTCTTATCCATTTATAAATGGTTTCGTGTGAGATGGATATTTGCTCAAATTTCATAAGATATCCACTGATTTGCTTGGGCGACCACTCTTTGCGAATCAAACGAATTATCTTCTGTTTTATCCACTCAGGTATTGATCTGTTGCCCGGTAAACGCTCTTCGCGCTCATCTGCCATCTCTTGTGCCAAACGCCATGAATAGCCTCCTCTTTTGTTTATATTGCGGTTTATTTCCCTGTAAACAGTAGAGGGATCAACCTGTATCGACTCTGCAATTTTAGCTTTGCTCACTCCGTTTTGTAAGCCTAAATAAATAGCGTATCTTTGTTCTGAAGTTAACTGTTTGTATTTTTTCATAAGCAACATAATAGTTAATTTTAGGGAGACTTCGGTCTCCTTTTTGTTTTATTTATGTTGCTGTTTGACTCTTGATTGTTTTTTTCAAAACCCCTTGAGTGTTTTTGAAAGGGGATTTGAAAAAAACAATTGAATATAGAAGAATAGGAATGTCGAGTTTGTTGCACTTCTATATTGAATTTAGGCACTTCCTTATCCACAACCCCATATCAAATCACTATAAACCCCGAAGAGATTGAATATTTTTGGACAAAGAGTTGCAAGTTATTTTTTTTTTGATGTTACTTTGCAGAACAAAGTACTTTCAAATGGAAAAAGAAAAATATGCAAACGATCTGAGTGAGATTCGAAAGATCATGAATCGTAGTGCCCGGTTCATCTCCCTCAGTGGCCTTTCGGGTGTATCGACAGGATTGATCGCCCTGGCTGGAGCCTTGCTGGCCCATCAAATGGTTTTCAGGCATCACGATTACCTGATATATGGAGCGGTGTGGCCCGACCTGAAAAATCCAGCCAGTTTGCTGCTGATTGCGTTAGGCACGTTGTTGTTATCGATTGTCAGTGCCGTCTGGTTTACTGGTAGAAAGAGCAGAAAGGAAAACCAGCGTGTATGGGATAATCAGGCAAAGCGACTCCTGATAAATTTGCTGATTCCTTTGACAACCGGTGGTATTCTTTGTCTGATACTTCTATTCAAAGGATATGTGGGTTTTCTTCCCGGATTGACATTGATCTTTTACGGTCTGGCACTGGTAAATGGCAGCCATTACACGTTTAGTCATATCCGGTATCTGGGAATTGCAGAGATTGTACTGGGTCTTACGGCGTTCCTCTTTATCGGACAGAGCCTTTACCTGTGGATGTTGGGCTTTGGCGTGATACAGATGATTTACGGTGTGCTGATTCAGCGGAAAGGATAAGCGGTGAAGGAGTTTCTAAAAGATCTGGACAAGGCATTCGAAAACAGAACCCGGTTGTGTATCATGTCGGCACTGATGGTGAATGATCAGCTGGACTTTAATACACTGAAGGATCTGCTTGGAGTCACCGACGGTAATCTGGCGAGTCATCTCAAGTCACTGGAAAAAAGCGAATATGTCTCCTTCAGCAAATCATTCCTGGAGCGTAAACCAAACACTTCCTACGCTGCCACGACCAAAGGAAAAAAGGCATTCAGGAAGCATATCGGCGCGATAGAGAAGCTGCTTCAGGAGAAAAGATAGAAAACTGTCAACGGTCAGAGTCTTAACAAACAGTCAGCAAATTAAAAACATTATATTTTACGGTATGGAAACAGCAATAAGAGAAAATCTGAATTATCCCGGTGAACTGGAAAAACTCTACCGGTCCGATAAAAAGCGTTTTGAGCAATCATTCTTTGCCCTTTATCCCGATATTGCCGCCCTTCCAATGGCCGATTATTGGAAAGCCAGGCTGGAGTTCGATCATCAGGCTGACCCCGGCCGAAAGGTACTGAAGCGCGATCTCCTTTTTCTGATCATCTCCTGTGTGATGGCAGGCCTTTTGATCAAGATTCCTCAACTGGCCAGTTTTGATCCGGAGAAATACGCCTTCTACATGAAGAATACCGGAATCATTGTTTTTCTGGGATTATCGACCTATATTTTTCTCACAAACAGCCGTCTCAACCCAGGAAATTTAATTATAACGCTGTGGGTATATGTGTTAGCGGCTTTGTACGTCAACCTGCTCCCGGCAGGTGAGGGAAGCGATTCAATTATCTTGACTTACATACATCTGCCTCTGTTCTTATGGTGCCTCTATGGCGTGATCTTTATCGATTTTGATCTGAAAGAGCGGTCGAAAAGAATAGATTACCTCAAATACAACGGAGACCTGATTATCCTGACTCTCCTGATTCTGATTGGGGGAGGGGCTCTCACTGCGGTGACCATTGGTTTGTTTTCTGCGATCGGCGTGCATATCGAAAACTTCTATATGGAAAATATCGCAATCATTGGATTGGTTGCATCACCCATTGTAGCCACTTATATTATCAGGAACTTCCCGGCAATCACCGATAAACTTGCACCGATTATTGCCCAAATTTTCAGTCCACTGGTGTTGGTCACGCTGTTAGTCTATTTGATATTTATTATCGTGACAGGAAAAGATCCCTACAACGATAGAGATTTTCTACTTGTATTTAATCTGATGCTTCTGGGAGTCATGGCAATTGTTGTTTTTTCAGTTGCAGGCACATCGACCCGTGAAAAACAACGTTTTAATGAATGGATACTCTTTGTGTTATCTCTCCTGGCACTGGCGGTTGATCTGGTGGCGCTTTCTGCCATCCTCTACCGAGTGGGAGAGTTTGGATTTACACCCAACCGGACTGCAGTGCTCGGCTCCAATCTTCTGATATTTGTACATCTTGTGCTGATTGCGGTCGATCTTTTCATGGTCGTAAGAAAAGGAAAGAGGATGAAGATTGTTGAACATACCATCGCTAAGTACCTGCCGTTATATGCCGCATGGACGCTTTTGGTGACGTTCCTCTTTCCAGTGGTTTTTGGATGGAGGTAAACCGGCGTGAAATTGTCTTCATAGAGCAATGTCGGACCAATGATTAATCAGTCCGACATTCTTTCGTGTTCGCCCAACACTAACATTCTATAATCGGTGTAAATCCGTAACACGCCCGATAGCGGGAAGTGTATAGCCCAAGGAAAGGGTGTCTGCCGCGAGACGGAATCTGAAGGAAGCCGGCGGTAAACATCTGGTCTGACGAACAGGAACTTGATATAAGACTGAAGGATATGGATAAGATTACAGTACAAATCAAAGTCCAATAGCTATACTGAAACACCCTAAGTAAATCCAGCTGGCATAAGATGGAAAGAGGATGTCCCTAACTGTGGAGGTCTCATTGACGTGCTGATAAGTCTTTTTAGAAACACGGAGTAAAGCTTGCCATGAGAAGTCAGCCGAGGTCATAGTATCTAAGACCCAATTTATTCGACTTAGGGAAGGACTGAACCAAATTCAATTGAGTAGTCAATGAATATTACTTTATGAAGGAGCGAATGCAGAAAATATCGACAACGAGCGATAGCCGGCTTCAAAAGAATAGCACGGAATGCTAAGGCTATGAGGGGGGGCAGACCTTTATGGAGATAACAGAAAACAAACTCAAGGAAGTGCAATTTGAACAAGGAGACCCATTGGAGTTCATCCTCTCGCCCGATAACCTTAACAAAGCCTACAAGCAAGTCAAGCGTAATAATGGCAGTGGTTGAGTAGATGGATTGTCAACCGAGCAGTTGGGAGACCATCTGAAAAGGCACAAAGAAATACTCGTGGAATCCTTGAAGTCGGGGAGATACCGCCCGAATCCCGTCCGTCGTGTAGAGATACCGAAGGATAACGGCTAGAGACTTCTACTGGGTATCCCAACGGTAGTAGACCGGGTCATCCAACAGGCCATCAGCCAGATACTGAGCCCTATCTATGAGGGTCAGTTTAGCGACAACAGTTTTGGCTTCCGTCCTCATCGAAGTTGCCACAAGGCACTCTCGATTGATATTCAGCAAATTATGAGAGCTATTTTAAAAAAATTACCGAAGTATTGTTATATAAATGCAGATAAATTTTGTTTTATAAAAAACGGCCTGCATATTACATTTTTTGTAAAAAAATCACTATTTTTGTTAGATATCGTGACGTGAATATCGCCATGAAAAAATTAAAGTTATGAGAATTGCCTTAGATAGTAAATTACCGAATTATCCTGAGTTCAGGGAGGGGATTCGTCGTGCACCCGACCGTGGTTTTTCACTCTCGCCATCGCAAACGGAAATTTCATTGAGAAACGCCTTGCGTTATATTCCCTCTGGACTGCATGAACAGATGGCTCCTGAGTTTCTTGATGAACTGAAAACACGTGGCAGGATTTATGGATACCGCTATCGTCCCGAAGGTGACCTGAAAGCAAAACCTGTTGATGAGTATGAAGGTAGATGCCTGGAAGGAAAAGCGTTTCAGGTAATGATTGACAATAACCTCTCTTTCGATATCGCGCTATATCCCTATGAACTGGTCACCTACGGCGAAACAGGCCAAGTATGCCAGAACTGGATGCAGTATAGGCTGATAAAAAAATATCTGGAGGTGATGACACAGGAGCAGACTCTGGTGGTGGAGAGCGGCCATCCGCTGGGATTATTTAAATCGAGACCCGATGCGCCGAGGGTAATAATTACCAACTCGTTGATGATAGGGCTGTTTGATAACCAGGCCGACTGGGATATCGCTGCTCAGATGGGGGTGGCAAACTACGGACAGATGACTGCCGGCGGATGGATGTATATTGGTCCCCAGGGCATTGTACATGGTACGTTCAACACATTGCTTAACGCGGGGAGGTTGAAACTGGGAATAACTCCGGATAGTGATCTCAGAGGGCATCTGTTCGTATCGTCTGGTTTGGGAGGTATGAGCGGAGCACAACCCAAAGCGGCCGATATAGCCGGAGCCGTTTCCATTATTGCCGAGGTGGATGGGTCGCGTATAGAAACACGACGGCAACAGGGGTGGGTGCAGCGAGTAACAGCTGAGAAACAACAGGCATTTGACTGGGCGAATGGAGCAATAAGACGGAAGGAACCACTGTCGATTGCTTACTATGGAAATATTGTTGATCTGCTGGAATATGCGGAGAGAGAGATAATCGATATAGAGTTGCTTAGCGATCAGACTTCTTGCCATGAACCATACACAGGAGGTTACTGTCCTGCCGGCATAACCTTTGAAGAGCGTACCAGCCTGCTGCACGAGGATAGAGACAAATTCAGAAAACTGGTTGATGATTCGCTTCGCCGCCACTTTAATGTTATAAGTAAGTTAGTTGCCCGTGGAACATACTTTTTTGATTATGGTAACTCTTTTATGAAGGCGATCTACGATGCAGGCGTTAAGGAGATATCAAGAAACGGGGTTGATGAGAAAGATGGCTTTATCTGGCCATCATATGTGGAGGATATAATGGGACCAGAGCTGTTCGATTATGGCTATGGCCCATTCCGATGGGTATGCCTTAGCGGGAAGCACGAGGATCTGGTTAAAACCGACATGGTAGCAATGGAGTGCATCGACCCCGGCCGGCGTGGACAGGATCGTGACAACTGGTTATGGATACGCGATGCAGAGAAACATAAGCTGGTGGTTGGTACCCAGGCTCGCATACTTTATCAGGATGCCGAGGGACGGCAGAAGATAGCACTGAGATTCAATGAAATGGTACGTAACGGCGAAATAGGACCTGTGATGCTGGGTCGCGATCACCATGACGTGAGCGGTACAGACTCGCCTTTCCGTGAGACAGCCAACATAAAGGATGGCAGCAACGTGATGGCCGACATGGCGGTGCAGTGCTTCGCAGGTAATGCGGCGCGCGGCATGAGCTTGGTGGCTCTACATAACGGCGGCGGAGTGGGCATCGGTAAAGCTATCAACGGCGGCTTCGGCATGGTGTGCGATGGTAGCACGCGGGTTGACGAGATCCTCCGTTCCGCAATGATTTGGGATGTGATGGGTGGCGTGGCTCGCCGTGCCTGGGCACGCAACGAGCATGCAATTACCACTGCTCGTGAGTTTAATAGGATTTATCCGGAGAACTATCATATAACAGAACCCTTTTTAGTTGATGAAGATATAATCAGGAAGTATGTTTCTCATAAGTAATGAACGGCTTATCTTTCATATTTTTAAATCGGAAAAGGCGGATAACAAAAAAATAAGCAATATCATTTTAGTTAACTTTGTTTTATAGGAATAACAATTATGAATAAAATCGTGGAATGTGTTCCCAACTTTAGTGAGGGACGCGACAGACAGAAAGTGGAAAAAATAGCGGACCTCTTCCGGGGAAGAGAGAAAGTGAAACTGCTGGATTATAGCAATGATGCCGACCATAACCGATCGGTAGTAACTGTTGTTGGGGAGCCGGAGGCATTGAAAACTGCAGTTATTGAAGCAATAGGGAAAGCAGTGGAGCTGATTGATCTTCAAAGGCATCAGGGGCAGCACCCTCGTATGGGAGCCGCTGATGTGGTGCCGTTTATCCCTATTAAAAACGTAACTATGAATGAGGCGGTGGCTCTGTCTAAGGAGGTAGCGGAGGCAGTGGCAGAACGTTACAACCTTCCGGTATATCTATATGAGAAATCGGCTTCGGCATCTCATCGTGAAAATTTGGCGAATGTTCGCAGGGGCGAGTTTGAAGGACTGGTAGAGAAAATGAAAAAACAGGAATGGAAGCCCGACTTTGGTCCTACAGAACCTCACCCTACAGCAGGAGCAGTTGCTATCGGTGCCCGCATGCCGCTGGTGGCTTACAACGTTAACCTGGGGACCAATAACCTGGAGATTGCTGAGGCTATCAGCAGGAAGGTGCGCCATATTGGAGGCGGACTGCGTTTCTGCAAGGCGATGGGTGTTGCACTGCACGATCGGGGTATCACACAGGTATCGATGAACCTGACCGACTACACCAAAACGGCTATTTACCGCGCCCATGAGATGGTGCGCATGGAAGCTAAACGGTATGGTGTTCCGGTGGTGGGCGGAGAGGTAATAGGACTGGTGCCTATGGAGGCTCTGATTGATTCGGCAGCTTATTACCTTGGCCTTGAGAATTTCTCCGTCAACCAGGTGTTGGAAACAAAGCTGATGGAATAGTTGAAATTTTTGCAATTTGAATTGGCTTTTGAATAAAGGCATAAACCAGGGGTATCACGAAAAGTTATAACTGATGAATAACCTGATTATAAAAAATGCAGAGCAGGTGGTTACTTGCAGCGGTTTCGCGGGGAAGCAAGGAAGGGAAATGTCCGATTTACATGTTATTGAAAACGGTACGGTGATAGTGACAGATGGCCTGATCTCTCATATCCTGAAAGCAGGAGAGACTCTTCCGGTAAATGAACAGGATTACAGGGTTATTGACGCAACAGGCAAAGCGCTGTTGCCGGGGTTTATCGATCCTCATACACATTTTATCTTTGGAGGATACCGGGAGGAAGAGTTCTCATGGCGGATGAGGGGCGATAGCTACATGGAGATAATGGAACGGGGAGGTGGCATTGTAAAGACTACAAATGCCACCCGTGAAGCGACGGAAGAGGAGCTGATGGAGACGGGCAGGCAGAGGCTTGATGCAATGATGCGGCTTGGAATCACCACCGTAGAGGGAAAGAGCGGCTATGGGCTGGACAAAGATACCGAACTTAAGCAACTCCGCGTGATGCATCGTCTCAACGAAACCCATCCGGTGGATATTGTTTCAACCTTTATGGGTGCACATGCTATCCCCGCCGAATGGCAGGGGAGGGAGGAAGATTATATAGATTTTAATATTAACGAAATGTTCCCACTTGTGGTGAAGGGGGAACTGGCCGAAGCGGTGGATATTTTCTGCGAAAAGGGGGTTTTCGCTATCGCCCAATCGCGCCGCTATCTGACAGCCGCCAGAGAGCAAGGGCTTAAGATAAAGATACATGCCGATGAGATAACTCCTCTCGGAGGTGCAGAGCTGGCGGCGGAGTTGCGTTGCCTGTCGGCTGACCATCTGCTGCAAGCTTCCGATGAGGGAATACGTGCCATGGCTGAGAAAGGTGTAGTGGCAACATTATTACCTCTTACTGCTTTTTCGTTGCGGGAAAAATATGCTCGTGCTCGCGAAATGATTGACGCGGGATGCATAGTGGCACTTGCTACCGATTTCAACCCGGGGAGCTCGTTCACGGCTTCTGTCCCGTTACTGTTTGCATTGGCATGTATATACATGAAGCTTACACCTGAAGAGGCTGTTACCGCATTTACCATCAACAGTGCTGCAGCACTCGGCAGGGAGGGGATAACAGGCAGCATAGATGTGGGTAAACAGGGGGATCTGGTGCTGTTGCAGTTTCCGTCGTACAAGTTTCTGCCTTACCACGTGGGAATGAATATAGTGGATAAGGTGGTGAAACGGGGGAAAATTGTATGTAGTTTGCATTAAAATTAGTTTATTCTGAAAACAGCTGGCACAATCTTATTTAAACAGTTGAAAATGAGTAGAGCTGCTGCTTTGTATTGTGGTATTTGTCGCTAAGAAATCAAAAAATCATATACAGTAATTTCCGTATTATTTTATTTATAGTTTAACAAATATGAGGCTACAAGATTTAACTTTAAAGCAATTTCTCGAAAAAACCGCGGGAAAAGAACCTTTGCCCGGAGGGGGCAGTTCATCGGCACTGAATGGAGCCATTGCTGCGGCATTGACTGAAATGATGGCTAATTTGACCATCGGCAAAAAGAACTATGCTGATGCTGAGGCGATGATGAAGCAGAACCTACATAAGGCATCTGATTTGCGGATGCGCTTTATAGAAGATATCGATAGGGACAGCGATGCATATAACCTTGTTATCAGTGCCTACAAACTTCCGAAAGAGACAGAAGAGGAGAAAGAATATCGTACCGGAAAAATTCAGGAAGCTACTAAAATTGCGTCGCTGGTGCCGATGGAGGTGGCCGAACGAGCTTCAGGTATGCTCGGTATTATCGCCGAAACAGTGAAGAGTGGTAATAAAAATGCAGTTACCGATGGTTGTGTGGCTATGCTGGCATGTCGCACCGCTATTCTGGGCGCACTGCTTAACGTACGCATTAACCTGAGGGGGATTAGGGATGATAAGTTTGTCAGTGAGCTTTCATTAAAATGCGATCTGCTTGAAAAAGAGGCTATCAATAGTGAACGGGAGTTATTTGAATGGGCAAAAAATGAGATTTAATATGAAAAATATTTACTACATAGGAAAAAAAGATCTCACCATTGAAGACCTGGAGAGGATTATTACTGGTAACATAAAGGTGGAGCTGGCTCCCGAGGCTAGGGAACGTATAAGGAAGTGCCGCGATTACCTCGACAGAAAAATGGAAAACCAGACTGAACCTGTTTACGGTATAACTACCGGTTTCGGTTCATTATGTAATCATTCTGTTTCAGGTGATGACCTGAACACATTACAGGAGAATCTTGTAAAATCGCATGCCTGTAGTGTTGGAGAAGAGGTTACACCGCTTATAGTGAAGCTTATGTTTTTGCTGAAGGCACATGCTCTTTCATTAGGTTTTAGTGGCGTGCAGGAGGCTACAGTGCAAAGGATGCTTGATCTGTTCAATAACGATATACTGCCTGTTGTGTATGATAAGGGATCACTTGGTGCTTCAGGGGACCTGGCTCCATTGGCAAATCTATTTTTGCCGCTTATAGGTGTGGGTGATGTTTTTTATAAGGGAAGCAAACGTGATATAGGGAGTGTACTCGATGAGTTCGGCTGGCAGCCGATAAGACTGAAGAGCAAAGAGGGACTGGCATTGCTGAACGGTACCCAGTTTATGTCGGCACATGGTGTATATGCCATTATGAAAGCGCAAAGGCTTTCGAAGAGGGCCGACCTTATAGCTGCATTGTCGCTCGATGCATATGATGGACACCTGGAGCCTTTCGATGAAAGGTTGCATATGATCCGACCGCACAGTGGACAGCTGGAGACTGCACGTAATATACGTAGTTTCCTTGAGGGAAGCCTGATCATTTCAAGAGCAAAGAAGCATTTGCAGGATCCGTACTCATTCCGCTGTGTACCGCAGGTGCACGGAGCTACCAAGGATGCCCTCGCTTACGTAAAATCGGTGGTGCTTACCGAGATCAACTCGGTGACCGATAATCCAACAATCTTCCCTGATGATGATAAGATAATATCTGGAGGAAATTTTCACGGACAACCGCTGGCAATAGCTTACGATTTTCTGGCTATAGCGCTTGCAGAACTGGGTAATATCTCCGAACGACGAACGGCTCAGTTGATATTGGGAAGGCGTGAGCTGCCGGAGTTCCTGGTTGCAAGTCCCGGTCTTAATTCGGGCTTTATGATTCCACAATATGTGGCGGCATCGGTAGTTAGCCAGAACAAGATGTACTGCGCTCCTTCAAGTACTGACTCAATTGTCTCTTCAAATGGCCAGGAAGATCATGTGAGCATGGGTGCCACTTCGGCAATTAAGCTTCTAAGGATTCTGGACAATCTCGATATCATTTTCTCTATTGAACTGATGAATGCAGCACAGGCGCTCGAATTCCGACGCCCACTAAAATCGTCGCAAATGATTGAAAAAGTGGTAAAGGAGTATAGGAAAGAGGTGCCATTCATTAAAGAGGATATTGTGATGTATAAAGAGATTCGTAAGACAGTGGCATTCCTTAACAGACTTCAGGTTGATGAACTCTGATTATGTGATTATATACGGTTATTTTCTGAATAAGTTGTTCGGATTGATTATCTTTGCAGATTCGAAAATAAATTAATTAACTTTCACATGTGTTACGATAAGAGCTATATAAAATCACAAAAGTCTTATATTTAGGTGTATATGCCAGTAATTTATATATGCGAAACTTAACTCAATTAAAATTTAAAATAATTTGAAATGGTAGAAAAAATCAGGAAATCGCTCAGAGATTCTGCAGCGGCACGGTGGTCCGCACTGTTCTTCGTCGCTTTTACAATGATGTGCGGGTATTTTTTAACGGATATCATGGCCCCCCTGGCCGGACTGCTTGAGGGACAACTCGGATGGTCACGTGCTGATTATGGCACATTCACAAGCTCATATGGCTGGTTTAACGTCTTTCTGCTGATGCTAATATTTGGAGGAATAATTCTCGACAAACTGGGAGTACGTATGACAGGTATTGGTGCCACAGCTGTAATGGTGATAGGTACGGCTATAAAATACTGGGCTATTTCTACTGACACACTTGCAGGAAAGGTCATTTTGGGACTGGATGCCCAGGTCTTATGGGCAAGTATCGGTTTTGCAGTTTTTGCCGTGGGTGTAGAGGTGACCGGAATTACCGTTTCAAAGATTATTGTTAAGTGGTTCAAGGGTAAAGAGATGGCCACGGCTATGGGTATGGAGATGGCGATGGCAAGAATAGGTACCGCTATGGCGTTGGGTTTCTCTATCCCTATCGCAAAAGCTACAGGTATTATTGATGTTTCGCGCCCCGTGCTGGTGGCCCTGATAGGACTATGTATCGGATTTATTTCGTTCTTGGTTTATGTGGTGATGGATAAAAAGCTGGATGCTTCGGAGGCAACGGATTCTATGGAACAAAGTAGTTCTGAAGATGAGTTTAAACTATCTGATATAGGAAAGATTCTGGGTAATAAAGGATGGTGGTATATTGCTATCTTGTGCGTTTTGTTCTATTCTGCTGTTTTCCCATTTCTTAAATATGCCACCGACCTGATGGTAAATAAGTTCGGAGTGAAAGAAGACCTTGCGGGAATGATACCTATGTTGCTGCCTTTCGGAAATATTCTCCTTACACCTCTGTTTGGCGGTATATATGACAAGAAAGGGAAAGGTGCAACAATTATGATTATTGGCTCGCTGCTGCTGATTCTGGTTCATGCACTGTTCTCCGTTCCACTATTCAACAACTGGATTTTTGCGATGGTGCTGGTCGTAATTCTGGGTATTGGCTTCTCACTTGTTCCTTCGGCAATGTGGCCATCTGTACCCAAGATTGTTCCCGAAAAGCGCCTTGGTACAGCTTATTCACTTATCTTCTGGGTACAAAACTGGGGATTGATGGGGGTCCCTCTTCTGATAGGATGGGTGCTCGAGAAGTTCTGCGTGACGGGGCAGACAGTTCGCGACGGACTGAGCGTTAACACATACGACTACACAATTCCAATGATGATTTTTACATCCTTTGGTGTTCTGGCACTTCTTTTTGCTTTCCTGCTGAAAGCAGAGGATAAAAAGAAAGGATACGGACTGGAATTACCTAATATCCAGAATTAATCGTGAAGAGTTTCATGTTTCATGGCTTGCGAGTACTGTTACTGATGACATAAAGCTGATGACAGGCTAAATAAAGCTGGGAAGAGAAACTGATCACAGAAAACTTATAGCAGGCAACTGAAAGCTGATGACTGACGGCCCGAAGTTGATTTGAAAACTACATAAAGGCGATTCGCTACAAAGGCGGGTCGCCTTTTTTGATTGAGGCTTTATTGAGAGTTAATAAAACTTTGTGTATCTATAAGGGATGGTTAGCATGTGGAAAAATGGTAGTGATTAGGGCCTTACGATCCCAGTCTTACTATAATACTATAGCGGGATCAGATATGCTGCCGTTATATGGCATGCAAGTCCCAGCAATACAAACAGATGGAATACAGCGTGTACAAACTCCCGTCTGGCAGTGGCGTATATAACGGCGCCGGCAATATAGAACAGGCCTCCCCCAAGCAGCCAGTAGATCACATCCATACAGTTTTTTGCATGAGCAATCTCTATTGACGGTTTGAAAGCGATGAGAGCCACCAGCCCCATCATTACATATGAAGCGGTTTTCAGGTGGCTGTTTTTACTGAGCTTCCTGAAGCTCAAGGCGATACCAGCAATGGCGGTTGTCCAGGCTATCCCGAACAGAAGCCAGCCCCAGAACTGTGCATCGCGAAGCAGGATAATAGTGAATGGAGAGTAGCTTGCAGCGATAAGAAGATAAATGCTTGCATGGTCGAAATGGCGTAACCTGGCTTTTAAAACTTGATCCCGCACGTAGTGATAGATGGTGGAGGAGCCCATGCAGATAGTCATACCGATGCCGAATAACCCATAGGCGATGATTGCACCACGGTTACCTGAAGAAATAGCCTTGTTAATTAGTATAACAGTTGCTGCAATACTTATCAATACCCCAAGGCCATGTGTTATGTAGTTGGCCTTCTCTTCGCGGTCAGTATAGAATTTTTCGTTTGTCACAAGATTTATAATTCAACTTTCAACGTTATTTTCCGGCTCACTTCCGACCATGGCGGAGACCCGGGTAAAAGTCTTTTTTACCTTGTGCTGTGGCTGCTTTAATCTCATTGTCCATAGATTTTTCCATTATCGGTTATTGTGAAACATCTTCAAACAAATCCATCACTGCATCTTGTGCGTCGGCCTCGTTAGACAGGTATTTCAGACATAATCCGTATACCATAGGTATATAGCGCCGGTATAATTCGTCGAAGTAGGTTGCTTGTTCTTCTTTTTTACAAAGATCAAACAATTCATCGTTCGATAGTTTTGTTATTTCTGTTCTGCTTTTCAATCCGTTGCCTGTTGATTTGTACAAAGAAGTTCCACAAAATTAAAAAAATATTCGTTCGGTTATGGAATTTGTAGTGCATTTGTATCCTTTATACAGAGCATTTAAAAAAGAAAATAGTTTAGTACTTTTTCTTAATGCGGTATAATGATATGAATATTAGCTGGATAATGGTCTATATGAAAGCGAAAAACAGAGGAGCTTGCTTTATGTAAGTTTCTCAGTTTCTTTTGCAAATGCGGAAAGCATTGACAAAAGTTGTCAAAGTATCTGTTCATCTTTGTACCATGTATAAAAAAATATTAACCATAAATTGACAAAACTGAGACAAAAGATGAAACGACAAGATGAAACGACAAGATGAAATCGAAATCAACCAATTTCAATTGGGAATATTACTCGATAAAGGACAAAAAATTTTTTACGACACAATAATTTCTGCTAACGTATTTTGTAGCCACTGCAGGAGTATTGCTGAAAAAGGAGTTTTGGTGGAAGAGATTTATCTGACTCATTTTAACGACATTCTGGTAAAGGGGAGCTGCAAAGTATGCAATGGAAGCGTAGCTCGCATTATTGAGTTTGGAAAAGATGAGACCTTTTTTAAGAAGGCTAATGAATTAAGAAAGTCAATGAAGAAGAGAGTATAATAACTGAAACAATTGGGCCATATTACCTATTAATGTACTGTAAATAAACTTTCATATATTCACAGATAAATACTCGACTGCCAAAACGTCATGATTAGTCCTTTGGCAAAGATTTTGACCTTACCATGATGTGAATCAGCGTTGAACAGGCTTTGGGTAAAGCAGCCCGGTTGAAAGGGCTGCCCACTTTTAGCTGTTGCTTCAAGTGGCTTATCCGGTGAGATATGTTCCAGATTAAACAATATTAAAAAGAAAGGATAATGGATATATGAATTTCAATAATTTTACAATAAAGGCGCAGGAAGCGGTGCAAAAAGCGATAAATCTGGCACAGGGTAACAATCAGCAGATGATTGAACCGGCACATCTTCTCAAAGGGGTTATGCTGGTTGGTGAGAATGTGACTGGCTTTCTGTTTCAGAAGCTTGGGGTGAATGGCCGGAACCTGGAAAAGGTTGTAGACAGTGAAATTGAATCATACCCCCGGGTGTCGGGTGGCGAACCTATGCTGAGCAGGGAGGCAAATGCTGTTTTTCAGAAAGCGGCTGATTACGCAAGCAAGATGGGAGACCAGTTTGTTTCTCTTGAACATTTGCTGCTTGCAATCCTGAGCGAGAAGAACAGCGCTTCGCAGATGATGAAAGATGCAGGTATTTCACTCAGCCAGCTGCAGTCGGCTATCCGGGACCTTCGGCAGGGTGAGAAGGTAACAAGCCAATCGGCTGAAGATACATACCAGTCACTGGGTAAATATGCGGTGAACCTGGCGGAGCAAGCGCGAAACGGTAAGCTAGATCCAGTTATCGGTCGTGATGAGGAGATTAGAAGAGTGCTGCAGATCCTGAGCAGGCGTACCAAAAACAACCCCATTCTTATTGGTGAGCCGGGGACGGGTAAGACGGCTATTGCCGAAGGACTCGCATACCGAATTATCCGAGGCGATGTGCCGGAGAATCTTAAAAGCAAGCAGATCTATTCTCTCGATATGGGGGCACTTATTGCAGGCGCAAAATACAAGGGAGAGTTTGAGGAGCGTCTGAAGTCTGTTATAAACGAGGTGACAAAATCGAACGGAGAGATTATTCTCTTTATTGACGAGATCCACACGCTGGTAGGTGCAGGAAAAAGTGAAGGTGCAATGGATGCCGCCAATATTCTGAAACCAGCGCTGGCACGTGGGGATCTGCGGGCTATTGGTGCTACCACACTCGATGAGTATCAGAAATATTTTGAAAAAGACAAAGCTCTTGAACGTCGTTTCCAAACGGTTATGGTGGATGAGCCGGGTGAATCTGACAGTATCTCCATTCTTCGCGGACTGAAAGAGCGGTATGAGAACCACCACAAGGTGCGAATTAAAGATGAGGCTATCATCGCTGCTGTACAGCTTTCAAGCCGCTATATCACCGATCGTTTTTTGCCCGACAAGGCTATTGACCTTATGGATGAGGCTGCTGCCAAGCTACGTATGGAGGTGGATTCCGTTCCGGAAGAGCTGGATGAGATTATGCGCAGGATAAAGCAGCTTGAGATTGAGCGTGAAGCTATTAGGCGTGAGGATGACAAACAAAAAGAAGATCTTCTGACCAGAGAGATTGGGAATCTGAAAGACGAGGAGTCTGAACAGAAAGCCAAATGGAAGGCTGAGAAAGAGCTTATCAATAAGATCCAGCAGGCAAAAATTGATATAGAAGATGCAAAGTTCGAGGCCGATCGTGCCGAACGTGAGGGCGACTACGGGAAGGTAGCCGAATTGCGATATGGAAGAATTAAGGAAAAAGAAAACGAAATAAAAGATCTGCAGAATCAGCTTCATGAGCGCCAGGGCGGAAGAGCTATGATAAAGGAAGAGGTTGATGCTGAAGATATTGCCGATGTAGTGTCGCGTTGGACCGGAATTCCTGTTAGCAAGATGCTGCAGAGTGAACGTGAGAAATTGCTTCAGCTGGAAGATGAGCTTCATAAACGTGTTGTTGGCCAGGAAGAGGCCATAACTGCCGTCGCTGATGCCGTACGCCGCAGTCGCGCCGGTTTGAGCGATCCTAAGCGTCCTGTAGGCTCGTTTATTTTCCTTGGGACAACGGGTGTGGGCAAGACAGAGCTGGCAAAGGCATTGGCCGAGTATCTTTTCGATGATGAGAATATGATGACGCGTATTGATATGAGCGAATATCAGGAGAAATTCAGTGCTACGCGATTGATCGGGGCCCCTCCGGGATATGTGGGTTATGATGAAGGGGGACAGCTTACCGAGGCTATTCGTCGCAAACCCTATTCTGTGGTGCTGTTTGATGAGATAGAAAAAGCGCACCCTGATGTGTTTAACATTCTGCTTCAGGTGCTGGATGATGGTCGCCTCACTGACAACAAGGGCAGGGTAGTGAACTTCAAGAACACCATTATCATCATGACCTCAAACATGGGATCTGAACTTATTCGTGAGAACTTTGAAAAAATAAACAGAGAAAACCGAGAGGAGATCATTGAAAACACGAAAAATATTGTGATGGATATGCTGAAGAGAACTATCCGTCCCGAGTTTTTGAATCGCGTAGATGATATTATCATGTTTGCTCCGTTGAAGGAGAATGAGATTGAACAGATTGTACGTTTGCAGCTTGGTATTGTAGGAAGGATGCTGAAGGAGAATGGTATCGAACTCAAATATACCGATGAAGCAGTTCGCAGTATCACTTTTGCCGGTTACGATCCAGAGTTCGGTGCACGCCCTGTGAAGAGGGTTATACAGCGACGGGTATTGAACCAGCTATCGAAAGATCTTCTGGCAGGTAAGGTGGATAAATCAAAGCCTATCATCATTGATGCGATTGACGACATGCTTTATTTCAAAAATTAATAGGGGAAGGCAAGCAATCAATTAACTCACGAGAGTGAGCTTTGCAGAAGTGTCGCGATTATTTACCTGATTGTCAGGAGTCTGAAAAATAATTGCATAAGTTTTTTTCAGCATATAACCATCTTAATTAAAATAGCTTTCTATGCTCCTCAGTGATTTACTTAGGAAGAATACCACAACCTGGTCGTAAGGTTCTATTAGTGTATCTCCATCTACAAGCATAGGCTCGCCGTTTCTGATAAGCGCTCCAAAAGTGATGTCGGAGGGCAGGTTAAGGTTTTTAATAAGTTTTTTTGTCACCTTCGAGTTGGGTTTGGCAATTACCTCCCCTACGTTTGCATCGGCGATGGTGAGGCTTTTTATATTCGAGGCATCGGCTTTCAACAGCAGTTCATAGATCTTACTGGCTGCAATAAGTTTTTTGTTGATAACTGTTCCAATGTCGAACCGTTCCGCCATCGATATATAATCGATGTTTTCAACCTCTGCAACAGTTTTCTTTACACCATACTGTTTTGCCATCATACAGCTCAGGATATTTGCTTCCGAGTTCCCGGTGAGAGCGAGGAATGCATCTGTTTCGGTGATACCTTCGCGTATAAGGAACTCAGTGTTGCGCCCATCTTCTACAAAAACTGTGACATTTGGAGGAGCTGTTTCGACCAGCATCTCAGCACGTTCTCTGTCCTGTTCTATTATTTTTATATTGATATTCTGGGGGAGTTGCTGTACTGTACGCATTGTTATACGGCTTCCTCCCATGAAAATGATCCTTTTTGTTTCGAAAGATTTTTTCCCCAGCAACTCGGGAAGTGAATCCAGGTGTTTTCTTAAAGTGGTGAAATAGAGAATGTCGTTAGGAAGTATCTGGTCGCTTCCTTTGGGTATAATGGTGTGAGAGTCACGTTTGATGGCTACCAGGTGGAACAGTTTCACGCTTTGCATAAGCTCATGCAGATATTTGTTCACTATGGGAGCATTCTCTCTTACTTTTGCAGCAGAAAGTATCACTGTTCCGTTGCATAGCTCCCACCAAAAGCGTGTCCAGGGTGTTTTAAGCGCCATTGCGATCTCCTTTGCGGCCATCAGTTCAGGGTAGATCATTGAATTGATTCCCAGTTTTTCGAAGAATCCGGTATTTTTAGGCAGCAGGTACTCGTAATTATCTATGCGGGCAAGTGTTTTTTTTGCTCCCAGGTTGGATGCCAGCATACATGAAGTGATATTCCTTGACTCCTCAGTGGTTACGCCAATATAAAGATCGGAATTGGTAATACCTGCGTCAGTGAGATCTTTAAGTGAAGTGCAGTTGCCGATATATGTCAATATATCTGTATTGTCGTTTATCATAGATAGACGGTCTTTGTCGTCGTCCATCAGTGTTATATTGTGATTCTCCTGTCCCAGAAGTTTCGCGAGGTGAGTTCCCACGGCGCCTGCACCGGCAATTAAGATTTTCATTTACTATGTTACAATTATTTTATTTGACTATGAAACGATTGTGTATTATGTTGGTGGAGGCTATGGGTTCTATTGTAGGCAGTATATCGCTGCTTCGGTTATTTAGTTTATCATTTATCTTAATAATATTTTCCAGGATGCTGTTCTCGTCAATTTTGGTTAGTTGCTGAAGCTCTTTAACCGACCCGTGTGTCACAAATTCATCGCCGATGCCTATGCGGTGTAAATGAATGTTACTGTAGTCGTTTTCTGCCAGAAACTCAAGTACAGCACTTCCCAAACCACCTTTAATAACTCCGTTTTCAACAGTTATAATATATTTGTATTTTTTCGCAACCTCTTCAAGTAACTCTTCATCTACAGGTTTCAAGAAAACCATGTCGTAATGTGCCACACTTATACCTAACTTCTCTGCCTCGGCAATTGCTTTAGACGCGTTGTTGCCTATAGCTCCTATTGAGAGAAGGGCAATCTCTTTTCCTTGTTTAAGTTTTCGTCCTTTTCCTATAGTGAGTATCTGAGGTTCGTTCTGCCAGTTGGTGATCTCACCTTGTCCCCGTGGATAGCGAATCACAAATGGCCCGTCGTTACCATATACAGCTGTGTACATCAGGTTTCGTAGCTCATGCTCATTAAAAGGTGCTGAGATTACCAGATTGGGTATCGGCCGCAAGTATGCCAGATCGAATACACCGTGGTGAGTGGGGCCGTCGGCACCTACCAGCCCGGCTCTGTCGAGACACATAACCACTTTCAGCTTCTGAAGGGCAACGTCGTGAATAACCTGATCATAAGCACGCTGCATGAATGATGAGTAGATGTTGCAGAAAGGAATAAGCCCCTCTTTGGCCATACCTGCAGAGAAGGTTACCGCATGCGCCTCGGCAATACCTACATCGAAAACCCGGTTGGGAAATCTATCCATCATATAGGTCATGGAACAGCCGGTAGGCATTGCCGGTGTAACACCCACAATCTTGCAGTTTTTCTCTGCCATCTCAACGAGTGTATGTCCGAAAACATCCTGATATAGTTGTGGCTGATCCTTATTATCCTTTAGAATACGTTCACCAGTCTCTTTATTGAAAAGTCCCGGAGCATGCCATACCGTGGCCGATTTCTCTGCAGGCTTGAATCCTTTTCCTTTAACCGTTTTAATGTGCAGCAGTTTAGGACCCTGCATATCTTTGATGTTTCTTAGAATGCGGATAAGTCCCGGCAGATCGTGACCGTCAACCGGACCGAAATAGCGTATGTTGAATCCCTCAAAAATATTTTGTTCTTTAGTGAGAAGCGATTTTACGCTGTTGTTGAATCGCAATACCAGATTTTTTTCTTTCTCGGAGATTAGCTTCCGTTTTTTGAAACCCTGGTAAAGGTTGTTACGGAACCTGTTATATTTGGCCGATGTAGTCAGTTTCACCAGGTAGTCCTGAATTCCTCCAACATTATTGTCGATAGACATATCGTTGTCGTTAAGGATAATAAGCAGGTTGTTGGGTTGTGAACAGGCATTGTTGATTCCCTCGTATGCCAGGCCGCCCGTCATTGCACCATCGCCAATGATTGCAACTATGTGACGGTTTTCATTGTTGAGGTTAGCTGCAACTGCCATTCCCAGCGCTGCCGAAATGGAGGTTGATGCGTGTCCGGCAATGAAAGTATCGTATTCACTTTCATTGGGATTAGTGAATCCGGAAAGTCCTCCCAGTTTGCGGTTGGTTGAAAAGAGTCCGCGCCGCCCGGTAAGTATTTTGTGGCTGTATGCCTGATGCCCTACATCCCATACGAGCCTGTCGTAAGGTGTATTGTATAGATAATGGAGTGCCACTGTCAACTCCACCGTACCCAGGCTCGATCCGAAATGCCCGGGGTTGTGCGACAGTTGTTCAATGATGAATTCTCTCAGATCATCACAAACAGTTTTCAGTTCGTCAACACTGAGTTTTTTCAGATCACCGGGACTATTTATTTTTTGTAAGTATTTCATATTTCATACACCCATCCTAATAATAACGATGAAGGTGTAAAATAGTTTATTTTTCTTTTTTAGCTCTAATTGGCCATGTCAGAAAAGAACTTGATACGAACGAGGCGAATCTCCGTTTCCGTATATTCTGAAAGCTCTTCCTGTGCACTGTCGAGATCATCTGTTTCCGCCTCCTTAAAATAGGCATACACATCCTGCATCACATCCGGGTCCATAACCTCTTCGAGAAAATAATCGATATTGATTTTGGTACCTGAATAAACAATTGCTTCCACTTCGGAAAGCATTTCATTGAAATCTATACCTTTTGATTCTGCAAGGTCGTCAAGTGCTACTTTGCGGTCAATGGCCTGTACTATAGATACTTTTAGCTTCGACTTGTTGGCTACTGTCTTCACTCGGAGGTCTTCGGGACGAGTGATATCATTCTCCTCAACATGTTTTTTTATCAGCTCCACAAATTCTTTACCGTATCGTTTTGCTTTCCCTGCTCCCACGCCCGGTATATTTTGCAGTTCTTCCAGCGTGATGGGGTAGGAGGTTGCCATTGCTTCTAACGATGAGGGCTGAAAAATCACATAGGGGGGCACGTTCAGTTTTTTCGACAGCTTCTTTCTCAGATCTTTCATCATAGAGAAAAGTACAGGATCGGCCGCACCGCCACTGGCCCCGGACGAGGCTAAAGCATCTGAATCTTCACTTTCAAGATCAGACATATCATCCTCATCTTCATCGTCTTTAGTTATCTTAAAAGACACGGGGTTTTTTAAAAACTCTTTTCCTTTTTTGGTGATTTTTAGAATACCGTAGTTTTCGATGTCCTTTCTCAGGTAGTTGTCCAGCAATGCCTGACGGATAAGCACCTCCCAGGTACTATCTTCTTCGTCTGCACCTGTCCCGAACTCTTCCAGTTCGTTGTGCCCGTAGGTTTCAATATCGGACGACTCTTTTCCTATGAGGAAATCGACAACATAATCGGCTTTTTGTTTTTCTTTAAGAGCAATAATCGCTTCTAATACAGTAATAAGTAACTCTTTTGCTTCCACTTTCTTCTTTGGATTTAGACAATTATCACAATTTTTACAATTAGTTTCATTATAATTTTCGCCAAAGTAGTGCAATAACACTCTTCTCCGGCATACTGATGACTCTGCGTAGGCGGCTGTTTCCAGCAGCAGCTGTTTACCTATCTCCTGTTCGGAAACTGGTTTTCCCTGCATAAAACGTTCCAGTTTAAGCAAGTCTTTATGGGAGTAGAAGGCAATACACTTCCCTTCGCCCCCATCGCGGCCGGCACGGCCGGTTTCCTGGTAATAACCCTCCAGGCTTTTTGGTATGTCGTAATGTATCACGTAACGTACGTCAGGCTTATCTATGCCCATGCCAAATGCTATGGTAGCCACTATCACATCTGCCTGCTCCATAAGGAAGGCATCCTGATTATAACTGCGTGTGGCAGCATCCATCCCTGCGTGGTAAGGTAATGCCCTTATATCGTTTGCTTGCAGGATTTCGGCGAAATCGTCCACCTTTTTTCTGCTAAGGCAATATACAATGCCCGATTTTCTCCCCTGCGAGAGAATATATTTGATAATCTCCTTGTCTATCTGTTCTGTTTTATTACGGACTTCGTAATAGAGATTGGGACGGTTGAAAGACGATTTAAAGACCACTGCATTATGCATGCCAAGGTTTTTTTGAATGTCGTGCTGAACCTTGGGTGTTGCCGTTGCTGTAAGGGCTACGATTGGTTTCGGGCATATTTCACTGATGATTGGCCTGATACGGCGGTATTCAGGACGGAAATCGTGTCCCCACTCCGATATGCAGTGTGCTTCATCTACCGCGTAAAACGAAATTTGAATATTTCGCAGGAACTCAACGTTTTCTATTTTTGTGAGCGACTCGGGAGCCACATACAGCATTTTTGTTAAACCTGAAAGAATATCCTTTTTTACCTCTTCAATCTCCTGCCTGTTAAGTGATGAGTTTAAAAAGTGTGCAACGCCATCCTCCTCGCTGTAATTTCTCATGGCATCAACCTGATTCTTCATAAGTGCGATAAGCGGTGATATAATAATTGCCGTGCCCTCCATAAGCAGAGCCGGTAGCTGGTAGCATAGCGATTTTCCTCCGCCAGTGGGCATTAATACAAAAGTATCCTTTCCGGATAAGACACTTTTTATGATAGCTTCCTGATTGCCTTTGAATGTATCAAACCCAAAATATTCCTTTAAACCCTTGTAAAGTATCTCTTTTTTATCCATTGCACGTATCACACTGATGTAAAAAAATTGTCATCAAAAGTTATGTACAAAATTAAAAAAGTATTTCATATTTCCAACAATAAAAACAAAATTGAGAAAAAAATAACACTTTAATTTTACTTTTTTTTTTGGTGTTTATATTCTTCTTATTGCAGGCAGTTTACAAAACCCAATTATAATCAGTTTCTTTGAAATTGTTGTAAAATGTTCGTTTCACAATTAAAAAAACGCAAGCCGGACATGCGTTTTTTATATTTCACACGGCGAATTTTCATCTACCGGCGGATTGATTATCCGAAAATTATCGGGAATATTTCAGGCAACTCTCAATTGGTGTAAATCTGAATTTTCCAGTTGATCGGAAGCGTATTTACGCGTTACGTGAAGTTTCTTCTTATCATCAGTAGGCAGAGTGAACATTGCATCAATCATTATTGCTTCAACGATAGAACGCAATCCGCGTGCCCCAAGCTTGAACTCAATAGCTTTGTCCACAATATATTCAAATGCATCCCGGTCGAAAGTGAGAGCTACTCCATCCATCTCGAACAACTTCTGATATTGTTTGATGATGGAGTTTTTCGGTTCCACAAGTATGCGTAGCAGCGCGTCTCTATCCAGTGGCTCCAGGTAGGTGAGAATAGGAAGGCGCCCGATGATCTCGGGGATGAGCCCAAATGATTTCAGGTCGAGCGGAGTAATATATTTCATCAGATTGTTCCTGTCGATAGTTGCCTTTTGATTGCTGGCGGCATATCCTACCACACGTGTATTGAGCCGCTGGGCTATTTTCTTTTCTATTCCGTCAAAAGCGCCACCGCAAATAAAGAGTATGTTTTTGGTGTTTACCGCAATCATTCGCTGTTCAGGATGTTTCCGGCCTCCCTGCGGGGGGACATTAACTACCGAACCTTCCAGCAGCTTAAGTAATCCCTGCTGAACACCTTCGCCGCTGACATCTCTGGTAATGGAAGGATTGTCGCTCTTCCGTGCTATCTTATCTATTTCATCTATAAAGACGATACCTCTCTCAGCGGCATTTACATCGTAATCGGCTACCTGCAGCAGACGGGTGAGAATACTTTCAATATCTTCTCCCACGTAACCTGCTTCGGTAAGGACAGTTGCATCAACAATGGTAAAAGGGACCTGCAGCATTTTAGCTATGGTTCTTGCCAGCAACGTTTTCCCTGTACCGGTTGCGCCAACCATAATTATGTTGGACTTTTCTATCTCAACATCATCTTTCACGTTTTTCTGTAAAATTCGTTTGTAGTGGTTGTAAACCGAAACCGATAGAAAACGTTTTGCGTTGTCCTGTTTGATGATATATTGATCAAGAAACTCTTTGATCTGAGCAGGTTTGGGGAGTGAGGACAGTGAAATACCTGAATCGGTCTTGCCGGTACTCTTGAACGAGTCGTTAACAATCTCGTGTGCCTGCTCAGTACACATGTCGCAAATAAAACCAGTCATCCCCGAAATAAGAAGGTTTACCTCCTGTTCGCTTCTGCCGCAAAAACTGCAATGATTGCTGCTGTTAGCTTTTTTTGCCATTCTTGATTACTTTTTAATAAGAACATCGTCCACCATGCCATACTCTTTGGCTTCGGTTGCGGTCATCCAGAAATCACGGTCGGAGTCTTTTGATACATCATCGATAGGCTTACCGGAGTGATTGGAAATAATGGTGTACAGTTCCTGTTTGATTTTAGCTATTTCACGGGCAGTGATCTCTATATCGGATGCCTGTCCCTGAACACCTCCCATAGGCTGATGTATCATTACCCGGGAGTGAGTGAGAGCGAAACGTTTTTTTTCAGAGCCTGATACCAGAAGAACGGCAGCCATAGATGCGGCAATGCCGGTGCAAATGGTTGATACGTTACTTGTTATAAACTGCATTGTGTCATAAATGCCTAATCCTGCGTATACCGATCCACCGGGAGAGTTGATGTATATTGAGATATCCTTGCCCGGGTCGGAGGAGTCGAGATAAAGAAGTTGTGCCTGAATCACGTTGGCTGTATAATCGTCGATGCTGGTCCCTAGAAAGATGATGCGGTCCATCATCAGGCGGGAAAAAACATCCATCTGTGCAACATTGAGCTGGCGTTCCTCTATGATTGTTGGTGAGATATAGCCTCCCCCTCCCTGACTTGTTATATTCATATAACTGTCAAGCCTTGATCCGCTCATACCCAAATGTTTTACCGCGTATTTTCTAAAATCGTTGTTCATAAATCTTTTTTTTGGAATGTTCAACTTAAGTTGTCAGATGAACAGTTGCAAAAACAGTACCGGAATATCATGGAAAACAGTTTTATGTTTTCCATTCACCTAACAAAATTATAAAGAATAATTGAAATGCAAAATAAAACAGTGAAAAACAATCAATTCTCTTCCTGCAAACGAGTGCGTTCATTCATCAAATCATTGAACTCTTTGGAAGAGATCTCTTTTTCAATGACAGTTACATTCTCTTTTAACCAGTCAATAATCTTGTCTTCTGTAGCTTTGTCGTAAAGATTTTGAACAGTCTCCTCTTTCTCCAACATGCTTTTTGTGTAGTTCTGCAGCACATCTGCTGGCAGATTGGTCATTCCGTATTGTGCAAATTGGGCTTTTGCCACCTCTGCTGCCAACGCTTCAATATCAGCGAATTCGACGCTGATATTATTTTCTTCCGCAATTTTCTGTTTTGCAATGTGGAACTTAAGATCTTCCAGAATTTTCGGATAATCATCTTCCACCTGCTCTGATGTTCTGTTTTCACCTGTTTCAAGCAACCACCGTTTCAGAAACTCATCGGGAAACTTAACCTCTTTCATCTTTTCTACGATGATATCTCTTGCTTCATGGATGAATAGATGGTCGGCATTGGGCTTAAATTGTTTTTCAAGCTCTGACTTTATCCTTGTCCTGAACTCCTCTTCTGTAGTAACCACGCCTTCGCCAAGTACACGGTCGAAAAGCTCCTGGTTCATTTCTGCCTCCTGATAACGGGTCACCTCTTTAATCTCTAAGGAAAAATCGGAATCAATATTTTTTACCTTATCTTTGGTTGTCTGTAACAGTGATGCTATCTCTGCTTCATTATTATCATATGCTTTCTTTGGGTTGAATACCACTTTGTCGCCCGCTTTGGAACCTGTGAAGCTGCTTTTTATCTCTTCATCCTTAATATATGAAGGCATAAGAATAGCGTTTTCTATCACCTGCAGGTTGTCTTTATCTTCACTGTCGCTCAATTCGGTGAGGGTCCCCTTTATCAGGTCTGTGTCTTTTGCTTCATCTTCAACAGAGAGATAAGTGCCGTAATTCTTCTTATAGGCATCCATCTGCTCATCCAGGAGATTTTCTTCCAAAAGGACCTTGTGGCAGGTCAGTTCAACACTTTTATCCAGGGGAAGGTCGAATTCGGGAGTAAGGGCAACATCGAAATAGAATTTCAGTATTTCGTCATTCTCCAGATCAACTAATTTCTCATCACTATTATCGGGAAGAGGTTCACCCAGAATTTTCAGTTTGTTGTCGCGAATGAAGTTGCCAACTTCATCTGTCACAATTTTATTGATCTCATCTGCCTTTACAGCTTTGCCATATAGCTTCTGTATCAGGCTTTTAGGCACTTTGCCCTGGCGGAATCCCGGAATATTGGCTCTTTGACGGAATTGATTAAGTGACTTATCTACATTTTCCTGATAATCTGCTTTTTCCAGCTCAATGACAATAGTTCCGTTTACTTCGTCTGTTTTATTCAGTGTTGACTTCATTATACTGAGTGATTAGTTTTTGTTGAAAGTCGGTAAAATTCAACCGATTGAAATGATTTTTTAAATAAAACTGCAAAATTAGTGTTATTCTTCCAATTTGCAAAAAATATTTTACATCCGTGTTTTACTACAAGAGGAGTTGCCTGAATTATTATTTAGTTATCTTTGCATTCCAAAACAGAAAAGATGCGACAAATTCTTACTTCGGTTACTGCTGGTACAAAAATTGTATATCTTTTTTTACTCATGTTTATCGGTCTGCTTCTGGCCGGGAGCATATTGATTGCTTTCTCGGCTGTTACAGGCGTTGAAGAGGGCGGGGTAACAATCATATATCTGAGTTCGGGATTACAGGCTTTTTTTGCATTCGTTATGCCTGCATATCTTGTAACCGGATGGAGTTTTCCCGGGGCAGCGCAATACCTGAAGATGGTGGACAAAGAGCATGCAGGGAGGAAAATTATTTTAGCAATAATGGTTTTTCTCCTTTCTTATATACCGGTTTTTCTCCTTACACAATGGAATAAAGGCATTGAACTCCCAGAATCGATGCAGATTGCTGAACAGTGGATGCGTTCTATGGAGGATGCTGCACAGGAAACAACCGATTTGCTGTTATCCGGTGAAGGTATCGGGCGCCTTTTCATGAACCTGTTTATGATAGCCGGACTTGCAGCTGTTGCGGAAGAGATGTTTTTTCGCGGCGCATTACAACAGCTTATACAGGAGAAATTCAGAAATGGGCATATGGCTGTGTGGATTGGCGCATTGATATTCAGTGTAGTGCATTTTCAATTTTATGGCTTTTTTCCAAGATTGTTGTTGGGAGCCCTGTTAGGCTACCTTTTTCTCTACACACAGAATCTGTGGATACCTGTACTTATGCACTTTGTGAATAACGCTACAGTTATTGTGCTGGCCTATTTCTGTAGAGACAGTGAATGGTTGTACAATATTGAAAACAGTGAGATCACTGCACCCTTTGCAATTATGGCACTAATTTGCTTGCTGCTGACAATTCTACTGTTCTGGTTATACAAAAAAAATTTAAGAACCTCAGTACAAACTGAAGTTGATTCTTGCTGACTAATTCAATTTTCTAACGTGTTGCGGTAACAGCTAAACAGCTATCCTAAGTCTTATATTTAGCTGTAAATGATAACAACTAACACAAGCGAAAGTTAAGTAACGAACAATAATGATACAAATTCAGAATACATTAATATCGGACGATATTTTCGAAGAACAATTTATCTGTAACCTCTGTAAATGCAAAGGGCAATGTTGCGTTGAGGGTGAGTCGGGAGCGCCACTTACTAGAGAGGAGTTTGAACAAATAAAAGAAATTCTGCCGGATATCCGGGATGAGCTCTCCGCCAAAGCGATTGAATTGATCAATGATCAGGGAATAGCATATATAGATAATGATGGAGAACTGGTTACCTCAATAATAGAAGGCAAGGAGTGTGTTTTTACCTATTTCGATGAGAATGGCGTATGCAAGTGCGCAATTGACAAAGCATACAGAGAGGGGAGGATTTCAGTTCAAAAACCAATATCTTGCCATTTATACCCTATCCGGCTTAATGAGTATAATAATTTTACAGCTGTCAATTACCAGCGGTGGTATCTCTGCAAGCCTGCACTTAATCTTGGACAAAAAGAGGGGATACCTCTTTACCGGTTTTTAAAAGAACCGTTGATAAGGAGATTTGGTGAGGATTGGTATAACGAGCTGTGTAAGGCTGCAGAACTGTTTAAAGAAAACTGTTAAAAGCAGTCAATTTCTCCTGTTTTGGATTACTTAAGCCAGCCGAAAGCACTATTTCGCTTTTTTTTACCCATTTACTTTCGGAATATTAAATCTTTGTTTTATTTTTGCACATAAATAAATGAAATGTGCAAAGTAAAGTGTCTGCAGCAATATCTAAAACGAAGAATAATCTTATAGACGTAGCCCGGCAACTTTTCGCGAAAAAGGGTGTCGAGAATACGACTATGAACGATATTGCAGAGGCTTCTCAAAGAGGAAGGAGAACATTGTACACCTATTTCAGCAGCAAGAACGATATTTACAAGGCAGTTATAGAGTCTGAGCTAAAAGTACTGTACAATAAGCTTGAAGAGGTGGTTGAGCGTGATATGCCCAACGATGAAAAACTTCTTTTGTTGGCTTTTACGCGGCTAAATGCAATAAAAGAGGTAGTTACACGAAACGGTACACTCCGGGCCGATTTTTTCAGAGATATATGGCAGGTGGAGAATGTGCGCAAGGAGTTCGACAAGAAAGAGATTCATTATCTTGAGACTATCTTGCAGGATGGGTGTGACAGCGCTATCTTTCAGATTAAAGATGTAAGGCAGACAGCCGAAATTCTGCACTATGCATTTAAAGGTCTTGAGGTGCCTGTTATCCGTGGTGTAATGAAACTAGAATATAACAAAAAAGAGGATAGGGATATTATCTCGAACCTCGTTTTAAATGGGTTATATACCAAATAGATATTTTAATAATAATCAATCAAATGAAGTTACTAGAAGGAAAAACAGCGGTAATAACCGGCGCCGCACGTGGTATTGGTAAAGCCATAGCTTTGAAGTTTGCGTCGGAAGGATCAAACATCGCGTTCACAGATTTAACTATAGATGAGGTGGGGGCAGCCACTGAGCGTGAAATTGCCTCGCTTGGTGTTAAGTGCAAGGGATATGCATCCAATGCTGCTAATTTTGAGGAGACTCACAAAATAGTTGATGAGATAATAAAGGATTTCGGCCGTATCGACATACTTATCAATAATGCAGGTATTACTAAAGATGGATTGATGATGAGGATGAGCGAACAGCAATGGGATGCGGTAATTAATGTGAACCTGAAGTCGGCATTCAACTTTATCCATGCTGTTACACCTGTGATGATGCGACAGAAATCGGGCAGCATTGTGAATATGAGTTCTGTGGTTGGTGTTTCAGGAAATGCGGGACAGGCTAACTACTCGGCTTCAAAAGCAGGCATGATAGGCCTGGCAAAATCTATAGCAAAAGAGCTTGGGTCACGTGGTATCCGTGCAAATGCCATTGCTCCGGGTTTTATCATAACTGATATGACAGGTCAATTGTCTGAAGAGGTAAGAAAAGAATGGGCAAAGCAAATTCCTCTTCGTCGCGGAGGTACGCCCGAAGATGTTGCGAATGTAGCTCTTTTTCTTGCTTCAGACCTCTCTTCGTATGTCAGTGGGCAGGTGATAAATGTTTGTGGGGGAATGAATGCATAATTATTACCACTTTTTGCCTTTATTACAGGGATACTGATTATATCAGGGATACAGAATAAATTTTGTGTCTCTGATATTTTGTTTCATCAGTGAATCCTCAATAAATAACAATACTCCTAATGTTATTGCTTTTGCAAACATAGGGATTTCTAAAAGCCTCTTTCATTGCAATCGTGACAAAACGGATGATGTTGACATCTAATGCATTAGAAATCATTTTTTTATTTCAAGGGTTTCAAAAGTAGGCTCACAAGTTTAATTATCACTATTTATTCCCGGCAAAAGGGAAGTCACATATCAGATGACAGTTCTTTACGAAGACAACCATATTATTATCGTTAACAAGGCACCAGGTGAAATTGTGCAGGGCGATAAAACGGGCGACAAACCATTGTCGGAGATGGTGAAAGAATTTTTGAAAGTTAAATATAACAAGCCCGGTAACGTGTTTTGTGGCGTTACGCACCGGCTCGACCGGCCCACAAGCGGGGTGTTGGTGTTTGCCAAGACAAGCAAGGCGCTCGCGCGACTGAACAGAATGTTTCGTGACGATGAAGTAAGCAAGATCTATTGGGCTATAGTAAAAAATCGCCCACCAAAAGAAGAGGGCACTTTGGTGCACTATCTGATGAAAAATGAAAAAACAAATAAGTCTACTGCTTTCGATAACGAGAAACCAAATACCAAAAAAGCTGTCTTACATTATAGACTTGTAGGTGCTTCAAAAAATTATTTTTTGCTGGAGATCGCTTTGGAGACCGGGAGACACCATCAGATCCGCTGCCAGCTGGCCGAAACGGGGTGTCCCATCAAGGGCGATCTTAAATATGGGGCTGAGCGCTCCAATCCCGATGGCAGCATCAGCCTGCATGCGCGTTCTATATCATTTATACATCCTGTTTCAAAAAAGAAGATATCGGTAACTGCACCTGTTCCGGAAGATGATCTGTGGAAAGCATTTGTATAAAACGTAATCGTCAGAAATGCGGTAACTTATTTGTATAAAAACTATTTTCTCAAGCAGGTTTAATAATTATTTATAGATCTATTGTGCCAATGAAGAACCAAAAAACAGGTCTGAAGAGCAATTTGAGCAATAATCTTTTCCTCGTTTTCGATAAAAATCTTACATTTGTGGACGAACTAAATTTTTAATTTTTCACGATGAAACCTACATTATTTGTATTGGCAGCAGGAATGGGCAGCCGCTATGGCGGACTGAAACAGTTAGACGGGGTAGGCCCGGCAGGTGAGACCATAATGGATTACTCTATTTATGATGCGGTAAACGCCGGCTTCGGAAAACTGGTTTTTGTTATTCGCAAATCGTTTGAAGATGACTTCAGGGAAAAGATTGTAAAAAAATATGAGAAGAAAATACCGGTTGAACTGGTATTCCAGGAGCTGGATAATCTTCCAGAAGGCTTTTCCCCCCATCCCGATAGAGTAAAACCGTGGGGTACCAACCACGCCGTAATGATGGGAAAAGAGGTGATTCACGAACCTTTTGCCGTGATCAACGCCGACGACTTCTATGGGCGTGAAAGCTTTCAGGTGTTGGCAGATTATCTAAAGACTCTTGAATACAGTCATGACAAATATTGTATGGTTGGTTATAGAGTTGGCAACACATTGTCAGAAAGCGGTACTGTGGCGCGAGGAGTATGTGAGACCGATAAAAATGGAAATCTCACCGGAGTGGTTGAGCGCACACAGGTTATGCGTATTGATGGAAAAGTGAGCTACAAGAATGAAAGAGATCAGTGGATAGCTATTGACGACAATACGCCAGTATCTATGAATATGTGGGGTTTCACACCAGATTACTTCAAATATTCCGATGATTATTTCGTGCAGTTTCTTAATGAGAACGCGGAGAATATCAGAGCTGAGTTTTTTATCCCTTTACTGGTAAACCATCTGATTGTGAATGGTAATATTACAGTGAAAGTATTGGATACACCTTCAAAGTGGTTTGGTGTGACTTATGCCGATGATCGTCCCGAAGTAGTATCAAAGCTGAAAAGCCTTACCGCTAACAAGGCCTATCCCTCTCCGCTGTGGTAATTTTATGATTACTTTTCTTCACCTGATAGGCTGATTATGTGGGTACATATTGTCGTTATACTTCTTCTTATCCTTCTTAACGGTTTTTTCGCGTTGTCGGAGATTGCAATTGTTTCGGCAAAGAAAAACAAGTTGGAAGCAGAACGCAAGAAAGGAAGTAAAGGTGCCGCGCGTGCACGAAAGTTGCAGGCCGACCCCGATAATTTTCTCTCATCAGTTCAGGTGGGAATTACTCTTATTGGTATTGTTAATGGTGCGTACGGGGGGCAGGCGTTTGCTGTCTATCTGGTACCTTTCTTTAAACAATTTAATGCTATAGGTGCTTTTGCGGACGCTGCTTCATTGATAGTAGTGGTATTCCTTATCACATATGTATCAATTGTTATAGGTGAGCTTGTACCAAAAACAGTTGCACTGAACAATTCCGAAAAAATGGCGATTGCTGTCTCGCCTACTATACACGTGGTGAGTCTTATCTTTTATCCTTTCGTGAAACTTCTCTCTGTATCAACAAGTTTTGTAAATAAACTTATAGGGTTAAAACCGAAAGATGAGGTGGTTTCGGAAATGGAACTGCGTGCAATGCTGAAGACAGCTTCGCATGAAGGTATTATTGATGTTGAAGAGAATATTATCCACGAACAGGTATTTTACTTCTCCGATAAAAAGGCAATTCACCTGATGACTCACCGAACGGATGTGGAGTGGGTGGATATAAGTAAAAGCCGTGAGGAGATAATTGAGGATCTGCTTCGGACAAAACATAGCATTATTCTTGCATGCAGAAAAAAGATTGATGATTTTACAGGAACTATATCTATAAGGGATTTTCTATTGCGTCTGAATAACAATGAACAGTTCACAATTGAAGAGCTTATTAAGGAGCCTGTTATCGTACCCAGTACCCTGCGGGCGCAAAAAGTGCTTGAGTACTTCAGGAAAAATCATATATTTATGGCTATGGTGGTAGATGAGTATGGCAGCCTCGACGGAATAATCACCATTCATGATATTTTTGAAAATCTTGTAGGTGCTATCCCGGAGGAGACAGAAGATGAATCTTATGAACCACTCATTTTTATGAGGGATGATAACTCTGCCCTGGTAAGCGGAGAGGCCCCTATAGAAATATTATCACAGCTTGATGAGGATTTTATCGTTGATTTTGATAAAATCGACTATTCAACAGTCGCCGGTTTTGTATTTGAATGTATTAACAAAATTCCCGGCGTAGGAGATAGATTTGAGTATGATAATCTTATGTTCGAGATAGTAGATATAGATGGCAACAAGATAGACAAAGTGCTGGTTACCAGAAGGTTCAAGGCGGAAAATGAAGTAATAATATAATTAATAACAAATAATGAGAGATGAGGGAGGTTGTTTTTTGCAGGTTTGATGCAGTTTATATTTAATAGTTTAAAATGTTAATTAATGAATTTATGTTGTTAAACACAAATTTTTATTAGGACGTTTCAAAAAACTGTGTTAATTTTACACCAATTATACAGAAAATCAATCTTCATCAATATCTTATTCTTAAACCCAGGAAATTACATGAACAATTTGTATAGCGAATCCGGTTTGCTTGTCAAAGCTTTTGACAAAACAGTGGATGGCAGGCAAACCGGGTTATACATTCTTAAAAACAAATTTGGAAGTGAAGTCACCGTAACTAATTACGGAGCTAAAATTGTATCGTTAATGGTTCCCGATAAAAACGGAATATTAACTGACGTAGTTTTGGGACACCCCACTATCGATGAGTACCTAACCTCGGAAGAGCCCTATTTTGGTGCTGTCTGCGGCAGAACAGCCAATAGGATTGCAGGAGGACGGTTTGAACTGGAAGGTAGGGAGTATCATCTTGCCATAAACAATGGACCAAACTCGCTGCATGGTGGCATCAAGGGATTTAACGCAGTTGTATGGGAGGTGAAAAAAGTGACAGACAACAGCATTCAACTGTTTTATCTGTCAGCCGACGGTGAAGAGGGTTTCCCCGGCAGCCTGTCTGTAACGGTAACATACACATTAACTGATGACAATGCTCTGGACATAAATTATAGGGCAACAACAGACAAAACTACCATTCTTAATCTTACCAATCACTCCTATTTTAATCTTTCAGGACAAGGCGATGAATATATTGGTGAACATATTCTTATGCTAAATGCCTCCAGCTACCTGCCTACAGACAATACAGCCATACCCTTGGGCGATGCAGAACCGGTGAAAGGAACTCCGTTCGATTTTACCCGGCCGCATGCTATTGGTGAACGTATAGATGATGATTTTGAGCAACTTAAAATTGGCCGTGGCTACGATCATAATTTTGTATTGAACAAAAAGTCAGTAAATGAATATTCTTTCGCAGGTTTATGTGAATCGCCCAAAACAGGGATCAAAATGGAGATTTATACTACAGAGCCCGGAGTTCAGGTATATACCGGTAACTGGATGAATGGTAGCTTTGTTGCAAAAAACGGTAAACGTTATCCATCGAGGTCTGCCGTATGCTTTGAGACACAGCACTATCCGGATAGTATTAATAAACCGCAATACCCTTCAGTGATTTTGAGTACCGCTGAGATATTTAATTCCAGAACTACCTACAGATTCTTTGTGTGAGATAAATATTTGAAATATAAAGTAAAATTATTCTATAATTGAAATTATTAAACAATAAAAAAGTATGAATACGACAACTCAGAAAAAGAATTACGCATTGCCTATCGCGGTAATGTTCATGTTGTTTTTTATGATCTCCTTCGTTACCGGTTTGCAGAATCCGATGGGAGTTATTGTGAAAAACCAGTTCGGCGCAAGCAATGCCATGTCTCAACTTGGAAATCTGGCAAACTTTATCGCCTATGCTTTTATGGGAATCCCGGCTGGATTAATCCTTGAAAGAAAAGGATATAAATTCACTGCCCTGATGGCTGTAGCTATTGGTTTTATTGGAGTGACAATTACCTTCCTTTCAGGAACTGTGGCTAGTTTTGGTGTATATCTGACAGGTGCTTTTATCTCAGGTTTCTCAATGTGTATGCTGAATACCGTGGTCAACCCTATGCTTAACACTTTAGGCGGTGGTGGAAATAAAGGAAACCAGTTGATTCAGTTCGGTGGTGCAATCAACTCCATTGGAGCAACTATCGTTCCCATACTTGTGGGTTACCTGATGGGTGATGTGGCACGGGCTGCTATTAGTGATGCCAATCCTGCATTGTTTCTTGCAATGGGTATTTTTGCCTTTGCTTTTATTGTTATTTTGGCAGTTAATATTCCCGAACCACGTTTGGAGATAACACGTAACCAGCCTAAAAAAGAAAAAGTAAAAGACAAGCACAGTGCATTGTCGTTCCGTCACTTCGTTCTGGGTATTATCGCAATATTCATATATGTGGGTGTTGAAGTGGGTATTCCCAACATTGCTAACCTTTATATGACAACAGGTGCTGAAGGTGGTGGCCTTGGCATAGCTGCAGGAGTTGCAGGCTCAATTGTTGGGTTATACTGGTTGCTGATGCTTGCCGGTCGTTTAATAGGTGCTTCGGTTGGTGCTAAAGTATCAAGCAAGTCCATGCTTAGCTTTACATCATCATTGGGTATCTTGTTAATATTGACAGCTATCTTTATTCCTGCAGCACTTTCGATTAATTTATTCGGTGCTGTTGTGCCTATTAAAGTTTTCTTCCTTGTTTTAGGCGGTTTGTGCACTTCCATCATGTGGGGAAGCATCTTTAACCTTGCTGTGGAAGGATTGGGTAAATATACTGAAATGGCATCCGGAATATTCATGGTAATGGTTTGCGGTGGTGGAATACTTCCATATCTGCAGGGATTAATTTCCGATAAAGCTGGCTTCCTCAGTAGTTACTGGCTTGTGATCGCAGGTATGGCATTTTTGTTATATTATGCACTTGCCGGATCAAAAAATGTTAACAAGAATATTCCTGTAAACCATGAGGAGTAAGACAAAAAGTACTCTTTACAGAACTTATTCTTACGTGATTCATATTTATTAATCAGACAATAATGACAAAAGAACAAATAGTTAAAATTTTTCATGAAAAATTCGGTGCTGAAGCACCTGAGGTATATACCTCCCCGGGGCGTGTAAACCTAATCGGGGAGCATACCGACTATAATGGTAGTTTCGTTTTTCCGGGAGCAATTGACAAAGGGATGATTGCTGCCATCAGGTTTAACGGGGCCGATAAGGTGAAAGCTTATGCAATTGATCTTGACGAAAGTTCCGAATTTGGGCTCAACGAGGAGGATCTCCCTAAAGAGGGGTGGGCGAAGTATATTTTTGGCGTATGCCGTGAGATAATTAAAAGAGGAGGTACAATTAAAGCCTTCGATACAGTATTTTCGGGCGATGTACCACTGGGCGCAGGTATGTCTTCTTCCGCTGCATTGGAAAGCACCTATGCTTTTGCGCTGAATGATATGCTTAAACTGGGTATCGACAAGTTCGAACTGGCCCGTGTGGGACAGAGTACCGAGCACAACTATGTAGGAGTAAAATGCGGTATCATGGATCAGTTTGCCTCTCTATTCGGAAAGGAAGGACATCTGATACGCCTCGATACAAAAACAATGGAATATGAATACTTCCCATTCGATCCCCAGGGTTATAAGCTGGTACTGCTTGATACGGTGGTAAAGCATGAGTTGGCATCATCAGCATATAATAAACGTCGCGAATCGTGTGAACACGCAGCAAGAACCATTGCTAAACGCCATCCTGAAGTGGAATTTTTGCGTGATGCAACAATGGAGATGCTCCTGGAGGTGAAGAATGAGATCTCAGAAGAGGACTTTATGCGTGCACAATATGTTATTGAGGAGACTCAACGCGTAAGAGATGTGAGCGATGCCCTTGAACGGGGCGACTATAAAACCGTGGGTGAGAAAATGTATGAGACTCATCATGGTATGAGCAAGTTGTACGAAGTGAGTTGCGATGAGCTCGATTTTTTGAACGATATTGCACGTGAACATGGGGTTACCGGTTCACGTGTTATGGGTGGAGGGTTTGGAGGTTGTACCATCAACCTTGTTAAAGATGAGTTACATGACAGTTTTGTAGCCGATGCCAAAGAAAAATTTAAGGCGCGCTTTGGCCATGAGCCGAAGGTGTACGACGTGGTAATAAGCGACGGTGCACGCAAACTTTAAGCTCTGTAAACACAAACCATGATAGAGAAGTAGGGATACGACAGTATCCCTCTTCTGTGTTTTTTTAACCGTTTTAACTACCTTATAATTAC
>NZ_DCEN01000087.1:0-2720 GCF_002316955.1 Proteiniphilum sp. UBA1028 | reverse complement strand
TACCTTATAATTACTATGTTACAGACATATTACAAAAATAATGATCAATTTTTGATCGCAGTGGATTGCATTATTTTTGGTTTTAGCAAAAAAGATCTTCACGTACTGCTTACCCGGCGGCCTGTTGAACCTTTAAAAAATAAATGGTCTCTTATGGGAGGTTTTATGGAAGCAGATGAAAGCCTGTATAAGGCAGCTGAAAAAGTGTTATACCGGTACACTAAACAGAAAAACATTTACATGGAGCAGGTAAAGGCTTACGGAGAGATAGACCGTGATACGGGGGGACGGGTTATTTCTGTAGCCTTTTATGCACTGGTGCCAACGGAAAATTTCAATACCTCACAGGCACGAAAGTTTGATGCCAAATGGACAAACATAAATAGACTACCGCAACTTATTTTCGACCACAACCTAATGGTAAACGATGCTCTAAAGCTTCTTCAGTATAAAGTTTCGACGCAACCTCTAATGTTTCGCTTCTTTAATAACAAGTTTACACTTCCTGCTTTGCAGGATCTTTATGAAGCTATTTATCAAATGCCTGTGGATAAACGTAACTTTAGGAAGAAACTCAGCTCGATGAACCTGTTGGATAAACTGGAGATAAAAGACAAGGAAAACTCTCGCAGAGGAGCCTTTTATTACAGATTCAACCAAAACAAATATGAGAGTTATCTTAAAACTGGAAAACGCTTCTCTTTGTAAGCGATATGCAATCTTAGTTATTTATTAGGTCTAAATATTGCAGACTGTTGCTGGTTCGTTTTAATTTTTCAGGTAGTAGTTTACCGTGGTTACTACCCTTATATTTTTAATGTATGGCGTGTTGGCATCCCTATCGGTAATGGAGAACTGCCCCTGTGAAGCATCGCGTATCTTACCGAGCTTGCTTCCGGAGTCGATGGCGAATTTTTCGGCGGCAAGCCGTGCGTTTTTGGTAGCCTCCTCTATCATTTGAGGTTTAATATCATTCAACCCAGTGAACTCGTAGATGGTGCTATAGCGGTAATCGCCACCCGTAATGGCAACACCCTGCTTCAGCAGTTCGGTTTGCTCTGAGATTAGTTTCCTTATTTTCTCCACATCTTTGGAAGTAACGGTGATTACCGATGTAGCATTGTACCGGTATTGAGGTGTTTGTGCGGAGTAACGTTCTGCCTCCATATCAATTATTTCAGGAGGAGCAACGCTTATCTCTTCGCTTGATATGTCGTTTGCCTGTAAAAACTCCACAATGGTTTTGTTCTTCGTTTGAATATTGTTGTAGAGCGTTAATAAATCATTACCTAAATCTTTGTACATCAAAGGCCAAACAACCTTATCTGCAGGGACCTCCATCTCGGCAAGTCCCTTTACCGTTACTACACGGTCTCTGTTTTTAAAATTACTGATACCGGTATTAATCATGACACCTATTAATGTCAGTCCCACCGCAATAATCAATGATTCTATCCTCCAGTTTTTCATTTTTATAAGTTTTTTTACGGAACTTGCACCTCACTATAACTGTTAAGTGAGAATGATTATGCCCGCACGTTTCATGTTTTTATTATATGTTTAACAACTAAACGGATAAATAGTTTTAAAAAACCTATTGTTTCCTTCACTTGCTCCCTTTATTGACATTAGGCGAGTTTGTAAATCCGGAAACGGATAACGAGAACAGAAGAAGCGTAAAAGAAAAGAGCCGGGTAACAGTAAAATTATTTATTCAAAATATTTTCATACACTTTTATATAGCTCTGAGCCATGACCTCCTTGGTGAAATGCTTTTCCACAACCTCTCTACAAGATTGCCGGCTGATTTTATCCACCTTCCTGATCTTCTCAATGGCATCTTCTGAGTTCTCTGCAAGATAGCCGTTTTTCCCATCGGTTATCAGCTCAGGCATGCTCCCTTTGTTGAATGCTACTACAGGTGTTCCGCATGCCATAGCCTCCACAATGGATAGGCCAAATGGTTCATTAAAATTGATAGGATGCAAGAGCAGTCGCGCATTTCCCAGTAACCCGTCACGCCTGTCAGCGCCCACGCTGCCTATATATTCAATTTTGCCCTCTTTTAGAAAAGGCTTAACATAAGTGTCGAAATACAACTGATCCTGAATAATACCGGCGATAATCAGCCGCATATCAAGTGCCAGGGCAATCTCTACCGCCTCTTTAGTTCCCTTGTCGTGATGGACCCTCCCGTAATATAGCAGATAGTCGCCTGTCGGATTAGGATTGAAGGTAAAATTACCCGTATCAATGCCATGATAAACGGTGGCAATATAGTCCAGCAGGGGCGAACGGTCGGCATTGCTTATGGAAACATAGTGTGTTTTGCGGTTGTATTTTTTGTACACCGGCATAATGCGAGGCGATGAGAAACCGTGTATAGTGGTAATTAAGGGTGTATCTGTCAATCCCGAATAAGTTAACGGTAAAAAATCGAACTGGTTGTGAATAATATCAAATTCCCCTGCATGTTCAAAGCATTCCGATATGTGAAGACATTCCCACACCTTTGGATCTATGCTCTTATCCTCCTCGTACCCCCTTTGACATACTGATCTAAGCTTTGCTTCTGTTATTGAATTGGCAGTGGCAAAAAGAGTTACATCTATCCCTTTTTTTACCAACTCTTCTGTAAGCAAAGAAGTAACAAGTTCCCAGGGCCCGTAATGAACAGGGGGCGTTCGCCAGGCTATGGGTGAAAGCATTGCAATTTTCAT
>NZ_DCEN01000003.1:111895-117428 GCF_002316955.1 Proteiniphilum sp. UBA1028 | reverse complement strand
GGTTCACACCCTGACAAGCACCTACTAATGAAAAAGATTATCTACCTGTTATTGGGTGTCTTTGTTGTATCCTCGTTCAAGGCTACGGAAAAGCCGGTGAAGATTCTGATCGCCGGCGATTCCACGGCTCAGAGCTACAAGGAAGAGAGAGACGGGTTGATCAGGGGATGGGGGCAGATGCTGCCCCTCTACATCGACAGCCAGACCACCGTGGTCAATCACGCCATAGGGGGCAGAAGCACCAAAAGCTTCATCGCCGAAGGACGATGGGAACGACTGCTCAGTGAAACCGATGCCGGGGATATCGTACTGATCCAGTTCGGACACAACGACTCCTCCACACGCCCGGAACGACATGCTTCCTATCAGCAGTATGAAGAGAACCTGTTGAAGATGATACGGGAGGTGCGGCAGAAAAAAGCGATCCCTGTCCTGCTCACCTCCGTGGTGATGCGTACCTTTGTAAACGGGAACCTGGTTGATGACCGGCTGAAAGGGTATCCGGTAATCATGCGAAAAATAGCCAGGGAACACCAGGTAGACCTGATCGACATCAACCTCAGGACCCGTGATTTCATCACCATGTTGGGCGATGAGGCGTCAAAACCTTACTATCGGTGGGTGGAACCGGGTATGGACCCGGTGAAACCGGAAGGAGTAAAAGACAATACACATATGATGGAAAAAGGGGCCAGACAGGTAGCCCTCTTTGTAGCTGAAGGACTTAGGGAATTGGATCTACTCAAATTAAGCCGAAATTTCAATGAAATCAATGAATAAAATCGGTTGGTCCATTCTCGTCATATCCCTTATCCTGTCAATCACACAGGCGAAAGCACAGGATATTGTGTACGAAAGAGGAGAAACAATTTACTACGAACTGGATCAGGATGCCGCGCCGGTTGTGCGTACAGCACTCTCCATGTTTGAGGGTGACCTGGACAGTGTGTTAGATGCTTCTCTGAAAAAGAGTGACAAACAGGGAGATAGAAAACTGATTATCCACACCCTGAAAAGCAACGAAACAAAAGACAGCATTGCCTCCCGACACGAAGCATTCCGCATAGAAGCAAAAGAGGGAAACCTTCGTATAACCGGCTCTGATGCCAACGGCACAGCATACGGCATCATGGAGCTTTCGCGCATGCTGGGCGTTTCTCCGTGGGTTTGGTGGGCCGACAGCACCCCGAAGAGGAGGGAGCAATGGGTCATTAAGACTGACTTTCTAACGGAACAAGCACCGGCGGTGCTTTATCGGGGCATTTTTATCAACGATGAAGACTGGGGGTTCAATCCCTGGAGTTGGAAAAATTATGAGCCTTCAGACCGGGAAGGAGAAGTGGGCCCCAAAACTTACCGGGCTGTCTTTGAGCTAATGCTGCGACTCAGGGCTAACATTCTCTGGCCTGCCATGCATGAAGTCACCATCCCTTTCTACTTTGTGGAAGGGAACCGGGAGATGGCCGATCTTTACGGAATAACCATCGGCACCTCACACTGTGAACCGTTACAACGCAGCACCCCCGTCGAATGGCCCCTGGCTGGTAAAGGAGATTACGACTATGTGAACAATTCGAAGAACGTATGCCAATTCTGGGAAGAGAGGGTGAAAGAGGTGGCCGGCTCTAACAACTATTTCACCATCGGGATGAGAGGAGTGCACGACGGCAAAATGCAGGGAGCCAAAACAATTGAAGAACAACGGGCGGTCCTGGAACGTGTATTTAAAGACCAGCGGGCTTTGATTGGGAAATATGCACACAGCGATGCAGCAAGCGTTCCCCAGGTATTTATACCTTACAAGGAGGTACTGGATATATACCGTTCGGGATTGGAGGTTCCGGAAGATGTCACCCTGATGTGGTGTGACGACAATTATGGCTATATGAGGTCCCAGCCCAATGAGCTGGAACAGGCACGCAAAGGGGGCAACGGTTTGTATTATCATATCTCTTACTGGGGCCGTCCTCATGACTATTTATGGCTTGCTTCAACTTCGCCTGCTTTAATCCGGACGGAGTTGGAACGTGCCTACAATCATCAGGTGCAACAGATATGGATTTTTAACGTAGGGGATATTAAGCCGGCAGAATATCTGCTGGAGTATTGTCTGGATTTGGCGTGGGACAAGGAAATTCTGCACAACCGAGACAGCAATGTCCACTTGAAAAGCTGGTTGACAAGAGAATTCGGGGAGACAACAGCCTGTAAGTTAGTTCCACTCTGGAACGAATACTACGCACTCAGCTATCAGCGTCGGCCGGAGTTTTTGGGCAATACCCGTACCGAGGAGCGGAGCGAACCGATATACAACATTGTAAAAGATCTGCCGTGGAGCGACCGTGAGGTGACAGAGCGGTTAAAGTCATGTGAAAAGCTGGAAAAGGAGATTCAACAGTTGTCTCTCCAGGTTGATGAACCCGGTCGCGCTCACTGGTTTCAGTTGGTGGAGTATCCCATGCTCAGCTTCTGTGCCATGAACCGCAAAATGCTGGGCGCACAGCTCGCACGCCATGGAAAAGCAGCGTGGAGAGTTTCCACCGTTGCGTTTGATGAGATATTGAATTTGACAGAGAGATACAACAGCATGCTGAATGGCAAATGGAGGTATATGATGGATTGCAGGCCGAGGGAGCTTTCGGTATTCATGCCAGTCGATACCACCCAAATATCGTTGCCTCTCCCCGAGCCATCGGAAAAAAAATGGAAAATATCTCCCTCCGATGGGGAGTTCAGCAACAGTGCTTATATGGTGAAAGAGCTGGGTTACAGTCGCGAAGCGTTGGCTCTGCAGGAAGGAGACGCCTTTAGTGCCACACTTCCCCGCTCCTCCGAAGCACTGACGGTAACATTGGCGTTTGTACCCACCCATCCTGCCGGCAATGAGAGGCTGGAAGTGAAGGTGGATATTGAAGGCGAAAAACCGTGCTACATCAGTTACGAAACCTATGGCCGGAGCGAAGAGTGGAAAAACAATGTACTGCGAAACCAAGCACTCCGCTCCATCACCCTCCCGCCATCATCCAAAGAAAGAAAAATAAGCATACAGGCGCTCACAGCGGCTGTCATTCTGGATGAATTGATCATCCGGGCAATGTAAACAAAAGCTCAATTGCATGGAATCAAAACAAAAGAAACTGTTCAGGAAATAAAATTGAACTGCTTGTAGTAAACAATGGTTTCTTTTGTCAGAATATCGAGTTGGATATAATTCTGTACCTTCACGGGATGCCTGTAAATCAGGTATTCGATCAACGTCTTCATGGCAAGAAACCCCTGATGCTCGGGCTCCTGCCCAATCAGAAAATCGATATACCCGTCTTTGAGCCCTCTCACGTTTGGCACGGTGAGGTCGACACAGATCATTTTTTTATCCCTGATGCCCTTTCTGGCGAAAAAATCCGCCACTATCCCGCCCCGTGAGTTGAGCACCACCACTCCTCCGATATTGGGATGGTCCTTAAAAAAGGTACGCAGCTGCTCATCGTACTTCTCCGGTTCCATTGCCGTGACAGAGATCCTCTTAATTTTATTCGTGATCTTTTCTTCGGTGAGATAATCCTGAAAACCTTTTTTTCGCAATATACTGCTATTGGCACTTTCATCGCCTATTCTGACCGCCTGCACCATGCCGATCTCAGAGTTTATCGGGATAATGGAAGTAATCAGTTTGGCTACCAGGTATCCGCAAATATAATGATCGGACGTAAAATAAGCTAGAGGAGAGGTGTTTTCCACCATAGAATCAACCAGGATATAGGGAATCTCTTTTTTGTCGAGTTCTTTGGACAAACGAACGGTTTCTTCCTTGAAGGTAGTACCAATGATCACGGCATCTGCATCAATCTTCGCTATTTTGTTGTATACCTCCCGGCAGGAATAGATATCGTACTGGTTATAATTATAAATCAAACATTTAACACGAATATTCTCATATTCTTCCAGGGCGTGCCGGATACCCGCATGAATGCTTTCCCAGTACTCCCCCTCCATCACGTTAGGCGTGGTGATCACGACCCTGTATCTTCGTTTTAAAGAGAGTCCGGTAATATGAATATTCGGCCTGTAATTTACTTTCTTCATCACCTCCTCCACCGCAATCCGGGCAGTCTCAGAGACTCTGCCCCTGTTGTGGATGACGCGGTCGACAGTTCCCGGCGATACTCCGGCCATTTCTGCAATATCTTTTATGCGGACTTTTTCGTGCATTACCGATGTATTTGGTGAGGCTTTACAATCTTCTGCAGGATGGTGAGGAGAAAATACAACACCTTGGATTAGGAGTTGAACTCACTGTAAAAGTCAATGGTCTCGCGGGTGAGAATATCCAGTCGTACGTAGTTTTGCTGTCGGACCGGTTTTCTGTAAACCAGATACTCAATCATTGTCTTCATCGCCAGGAAACCCTGATGTTCAGGCTCCTGTCCGATTAAAAAATCTATATATCCCTCCCTGAGGCCTTTCACATTGGACACCGTAAGGTCCACCCCAATCAAATGGATATTGTTGATTCCGTTTCTTGCAAAGTAGTCAGCTAAAATCCCGCCACGTGAATTGAAAAAAACAACACCGCCGACATTGTGCTGATGCTGGAAAAAATCCGACATCCACGCATCATTTTTCTCCGGTTCCAACGCTGAATAGGGGATTTTCAGCACGCTGTTGTCGATCTTCTTCTCCATCAGATAGTCATGAAAGCCTTTTTTCCTCAAAATACTCGTGTTGGCGCTTTCATCACCAATTCGTAGTGCCTGCGACATACCGATATCCGAGCCTGCGGGGATAATGGACGTAATAAGCCTGGCCATCAGGTATCCACACATATAGTGATCGGAAGTAAAGAATGCGAGTGGAGAAGTGGAATCCATGGTGGAATCCACAAATATATAGGGAATTCCTCTCTCTTCGAGCTGTCGGGTGAGGCGTAGAGTCTCCTCCTTGAAAGTCAACCCAAGAATTACTCCATCCGCATCAACTTCCAGAATCCGGTCGTACACTTCCCGACAGGAATAGACATCAAATTCGTTATAAGTATATATTATGCGTTTGATGCGAATATTCTCATATTCGTCCAGTGCATGCTGTATTCCGGAATGAATGCTCTCCCAGTATTCACCCTCAGTAACATTGGGCGTGGTAATAACGACCTTGTATCTGCGCTTTAGCGATAATCCGGTAATATGAATATTCGGCTTGTAGTTTACTTTTTTTAAAACATCCTCGACAGCTTTCCGGGCCGACTCCGATACATTTCCTCTGTTATGAAGTATCCGGTCTACTGTTCCGGGCGAGACTCCTGCCATTTCTGCAATATCCTTGATTCGAGCTTTTCGTTGCATTCCGGTAAATTTAATGATACAAGTTCAACACCTCACAGATGAGCGATCTTTAATGTAGTTTGTTACACAAAGAAACAAACTTTTTCTCTATTTCCATAAAATAACTTTACCGATCTGCCGGATCCTTTTTTGTCGCATAAGGATAGAGTACAATTTGCGATCGGGCAATAGGTGTGATTACCCTCCTGGCTTAG